>NZ_KE383874.1:0-55568 GCF_000422545.1 Desulfocurvibacter africanus subsp. africanus DSM 2603 | reverse complement strand
CTCATCTAGGTCGCCCCTCATGCAGGGGCGTGGATTGAAACCAGACTCCGGCCACCGAAGTCCTGTATGGGGGCAGGTCGCCCCTCGTGCAGGGGCGTGAATTGAGACTCTCCCTACAGCGGCCGGCTTGCCGAATGCCTCGCGTGCCTCTCCTTTTCATGCCGGCCATCCGCTTCAGTTCCCGCTGGTTCGAGAAAGCCTGCGCAGATCCTGCCCCTGAACCGAACCCCTGGCTGTTGCCCCTCCTTTCCTATCTGGTATCCTGCTCCTGGACCCTCCAAATCAGCGGAGGTCGGTCATGAGGGATGAAGGGGATGCCAGCAAGGACAGACGCATCGAGGAACTCGAGGCAAAACTCACCGCATATGAGCGGTGCGAGGAGGAGCGCAGACAGTCTGGCCGGGGATGGTGGGGGGAAAGCTACGAGGAGGGTGTGCAGCTTCTCCAGGACATCATGGAGTTCATCCCGCAAGGCCTGATCATCGCCAAAGGCCCCGAGGCCAGTATCCGGAATATCAGCCGTTACGGCCAGGAGATCCTCGACCAGCCGCTGCGGGACGTGCAGGGCCGTCCCCGCGATGGAGGGCTGCAGACATGGAGGATGCTCCATGCGGATGGCGTCACGCCCGTGGCTGCGGAGGACCAGCCTCTCGCGCGCTCGATCGCCAGAGGAGAACTGGTCGCCGAGGAGGAGTATGTCATTCTGCGCCCGGACGGAGGGAAGGTGCCGATCGCCTGCAACTCCGGGCCGATCCGCGATGAAAGCGGCAGCATAACCGGAGGGGTGCTCTCCTGGATCAATGTGGCCAAGAGCCAGAAACTGCTGGAGGAGCTGCGGGAAAGTGAGGCGCGATTCAAGGCCACGTTCGACCAGGCCGCGGTCGGAATGGCGCAGACTTCCCCCGGCAATCGCTTCCTGCGGGCCAATGCGAAGTATTGTCAGATGCTCGGCTACACTTTCGACGAGCTTGCCAGGATCTCGCTCGAGGACATCGTCCTGCCTGAGGACCGGCCTAAGGCACGGCTGCTGGTCGGGCAGCTGCTTGCCGGGATCATTTCTTCAATCTCGCTGGAGTGGCGCTGCCTGCGCAAGGACGGATCGATCATCTGGACCGAGGTCACCTCCTCCCTGGTGCGGAAATACTCCGGAGAGCCCGATTACATTATCCACGCCAAGCTGGACATCTCGGTGCGCAAGAAGGCCGAGGCGGAGCTTTTCAAAAGCGTGCAGGAATACAGGGCCCTGGCGGAGAACTCGCCCGACCTCATCGTCAGGATCAACAGGTGGCTTCGCTACCTGTATGTCAATCCGGCCTTTGAAGCGTTCAGCGGCCATCCCGCTTCCGAGTGCATCGGCAAGTCCGTCGAAGCGTGCTGCCTGCCTGAACTAACCGAAAAGATCGAGGAAGTGGTTGCACGGGTATTTTCCACCCATCAGGCGGAGAGTCTGGATTTCGCGTTGCGCAAGCCCCCGGAGGATGCGCGGCATTTCCAGGCCAGCGTCGTACTGGAGAGCGGCCAGGAAGGGCTGGAGGAGTCTGTCCTGATTCTTTCCCGGGACATCACGGAACTCAAGCGGCTGGAGGCGGAATCGAAGCGGGCCATGGAAGCCGCCGAGCAGGCCAACCGGGCCAAGAGCGAGTTTCTGGCCAACATGAGCCACGAGATCAGGACGCCCTTGAACGGGGTCATGGGCATGCTCGATCTGGCGCTCATGAATAATCCGGATCCCCCTGTGCGCAACTATCTGGAAATGGGCAAGCAGTCGGCCGGCCATCTGCTGCATATCGTCAACGATATCCTTGACCTGGCCAGGATCGAGGCGGGCAGGATCGAGATAGAGACGCGTGAGTTCGATGTGCGCATGTCGCTCGAGGCGCTCTTCAGGACCATGGCACTGGAGGCGGAGAAAAAAGGCCTCCGGTTTTCGGCCGTCATCGCTCCGGACATCCCGTCCCGCCTGATTGGGGACGAGGGACGCCTGATCCAGGTCTTCACCAACCTCATCGGGAATGCGATCAAGTTCACCACCAGGGGCGAGATCAGCGTCAAGGTGACGCTGGCACGACCTGCGGATATCGGCATGCAGGAGGCTTGCCCGCATACCGATGCCATCTGCCTGTTCTCTTCCATCAGCGATACCGGCATCGGCATCCCGGCGGATCAGCTCGAAAAGGTCTTCGAGAGCTTCGCCCAGGTCAGGGGAGACTTGCATCTGCAGCATTTCGGCACAGGGCTGGGCCTGCCCATCAGCCGGCAGCTTGTGGAACTGATGGATGGAAAAATCTGGAGCGAGAGCGAACTCGGCAAGGGCAGCACGTTCTATTTCACGGTGACGCTGCAGGAAGCGCCGAATGCGCAACCGGAAACCAGGCCCCCCAGGCGGAAGTCGGAAAAGCCCAGGAAAGTTCCCCTGATGATCCTGCTGGCCGAGGATAACCCGATCAACAGGCTGCTGGCCGAGTCGCTTCTCACGCAGCGCGGCCACACGGTAAAGGCCGTCGAGAACGGACAGGAAGCGATCGAGGCGCTTGCACGGGAGCCCTTCGATGCGGTGTTCATGGACGTGCAGATGCCGGTGATGAGTGGTGAGGAGGCAACGCGCAGGATCAGGGACGGCGAACTGCCCGGTGTCGATGCCGCCATTCCCGTCATCGCCCTGACCGCCCATGCCTTGAAAGGCGATCGGGAGCGGTTTCTGGCTAAGGGCATGGACGACTACCTGGCCAAACCAATCGACCTGGAACAGCTGGATCAAGCTCTGGAACGGGTTGCGGCGAAGAGGGAGAGCCTGCAGGACAGGTAATCAGTGCTTTCAGCATCTGCTAGAGCAGATTGCTTTTAAGACGCCCGCTCCGGCGTTGACGGCGCAAGTGAATTGCGCCTACGCCGAAGCTAGCGGCAAGCCATGTCGGCGCATGGCTTGCAGAGCATTTTCAAAAGCAAAATGCTCTAGTGCTCGACTTCAGCATGATTCAAGCTCGTCCGGAGGGACGACATGGTTCGAGGCATACCATTCGCCCTGGTCGCTATCTTCACTGCCTGGCCGGTACCGGCTTGGGCTGTACAGCCCCATGGCGGAGCGGAGGGGCTTTACGTCCACCAGTTGGGCCACATTCTCTTCTTCGCGGCGGTAGTCAAGCTATGGCTGCTGCTGAGAGCCAGATTCCGAGCCGCGAGCCGGCCTTGGCGCAGGATGCGTTGGTCCGCGGCGCTCTTCGCGCTCTGGAACGTCGTGGCCTTCACTTCCCACTTCTTTGAGGT
This sequence comes from Desulfocurvibacter africanus subsp. africanus DSM 2603, assembly GCF_000422545.1. Classification (NCBI taxonomy): domain Bacteria; kingdom Pseudomonadati; phylum Thermodesulfobacteriota; class Desulfovibrionia; order Desulfovibrionales; family Desulfovibrionaceae; genus Desulfocurvibacter; species Desulfocurvibacter africanus. Next base: position 52,304 of record NZ_KE383874.1, on the reverse strand, counting down.
TCAAGTCGCCACGGCCGTGGACCGCGGCCAAGTCCCGCCGGTTTGGAGTGCGCCAGGTGACGCTTCACTTCTGAGTTATCTCATCTATATAAGCTCGCTGGACAATCTCATCCTTGTGCCGGCGATGCTCTACTTCTACCTGGGCTTGCGTGGCTTGCTTGGAGAACGCCCATGATCCTGGGGATGCCGTTGAACCTCGTGCTGGTGGTGGACTTCCTGGGTTCCGGGGTGCTGGTTATCCTGGGCGGAGCCTCGGTGGCAATAACCTTGCGCCTGGCTGCGCGAGAACCTGAAAACCCTCGCTGGTCGTACATGGGTGTCTTGGCTCTGGCCCTGGCTGCTTTCGCCCTGAGCCGGGCCCTGGGGCACATGGGCAAGGCCGTGCTTCTGGCCATGGGTCGGACCGATCTGTGGCAGGAGTTGACCCCGTACAGTGGGGCCCTGAACACCGCGACGTTTATCATCATCGCCGCAGTGTCGTTTCTCTATGGGAAAGTAGAGGAAAATGTGGATTTGCTTCGCAGCTATTCGCAACGCTTGGAACATTCCTACACCGCCCTCAAGGATACCTATCGCGACCTGCAGCTGCAGCATCAACGGATGCTGATCCTGGAGCGCAAGGCCGTGGTCAGCCGGATCGTTACCGCTCTGGCCCATGAGACCCGCAACCCGCTTTCCAGCATCGCCGGCTTCGCGCGCATCCTACGCCGGGAATGCGGAGACCAGGAGCGACCCTGCCAGCGGCTGGACATCATCCTGGACGAATGCTCCCGGCTGGAACGGTTGGTGGACGGCATCCTCAAAACCCGGCACGAGGCTCCACTACATTTTGCTCAAGTCCTGGCCTCGGATATCCTGGACGACACCCTGCGGCTCAGCCGGACCGCTGCCGGCTCTCGTGGGGTGACCTTGCGCCTCGAGCCTGGTCCTCCCGGACTGGACCTGCGCGCCGACCGTGAGAGCCTGGCCATGGCACTGACGGAACTGGCGCTCAACGCCATAGAGGCGAGTCCTCGGGGAGCGGAAGTGACGCTTGGGGCGGAAGACGCAGAGAGTATGGTTCGTTTCCAGGTACAAGACCGCGGGCCCGGCATTCCCCAAGAAGTCCTCCCCAAGTTGTTCGATGGGACGTATAGCACGAAGCCCTTGGCTTCGGGGCTGGGGCTATCCTTCGTGCGCGACATCGCCGGCCTGCATGGCGGAAGGGCCGCCTGCAGCTCCCCGCCCGGCCAGGGGACGACCTGCACCCTGAGCCTGCCCAAGGTCGACGCCGAACGCGCAGGGCGCCAGGCTGAACAGGCCCACGCAGATTGCTTTTGAAATGGGGGTCCAGGGGAATCATTTCCCTGGTGGGAGGGTCTGGGAGGGCAAAGCCCTGCCCAGTTTTGCCAACTCTTATGCAAAAAGCTCTTAGGGCAGCAGGCGCAGGCCGTATTTCTCGCTGAGCAGGCCCTGGAAGGAGGCCACGAGCTTCAGGCACTGGCGCAGGCGGTCGCGCTCCAGGGCCGACAGCCCGCGCGGGTCGATGGCGTTGTCGGGAGGCAGCCCGGCGCGCAGCCGCTCGATCTGGCCGCGCACGCGCAGGGCCTGGATATGCTCGTAGGCCTCGCACAGGTCGCGGCACAGGGTCTCGGGCAGCACTCCGGCCTCGGCCAGCCGGTCCAGACGGTCGAAGGTCGAGGTCTCGGCGATGCCGTGCTCCAGGGCCAGGGTCTTGGCGCCCTGCATGATGGGGAACAGGCCGCCCTTCTTCACGTCGAGCCGCCCGTGGGCCGAGCCGCCGCGCTCCACCTGCAGGCCGCCGAAGAAGCCGAGCGGCGGGTCGAAGCGCAGGGCCTCGCGCGCCAGATAGCGCAGCAGCACCGGGGCGTCCGCCAGCTTGCGCACGAGGTGCGCGCGCAACCCTTCGGTCAGGGCCGCGTCGCCCAGGATATGCCGGGCGTCGGCCAGCAGCGAGAGCTTGAGCACGGCCTCGGCGTCGGCCTTGAGCACCAGGCGGTCGATTTCGGCCCGCCAGCGGGACAGCGGCATCCTCCAGGCCGGGTTGTCGGCCATGATGCCCTTGCTGCAGCGCGGCAGCCCGGCTTCGGCCAGGATCGCCACGAGCCGCCCGGCGAATTCGCCGGCGGCCTTCACTCCCGCCTCGCCGGAGCCGTCCGGCACGATCATGGCGTTGTCCTGGTCCGTGGCCAGGAATTGCTCGCGGCGGCCTTCGCTGCCCAGCGCGCACAGGGCTGCCTGCTGCCCGGAGCCGTCTCCGGCCAGGACCGCGGCGCGCAGGAGCACGCGGTCCGCGATGAGCGCCGTGAGCCGGCCGACCTTCTCCATGGCCAAGCCTTCGGCCACGGCGCGTGCGACCATGGCCGTCAGCCGCTCCATGACCGCGGCCAGGGCCGCCGGGGTTTCGGCCTTATCTATGAGCCTGGCCGTGTGCACGGGGTTGTCGCCGCCCGAGGTGAGCAGGTCGCGCTCCTCCACGATGGCCCGGGGCCGCCCGTCCTCGCCCGTGAGCACGAGGCGGCGGATGTTCTTCTGCACCATGGCCGCGAAGGCTTCCACCAGAAGCCTGCTCCTGTCCATGGTGACCAGCGGGCTGCTCGCGAAATCCCGAGCCGGCCTGCTTCCGGCGTTCTGGGCCACCGCCCGCACCACGTCGCGCTCGGTGAGGATGCCCAGGCTTCCCTCGCCCAGGTCGAGCAGGCAGGACGCGGCACCGGCCTCGGCCAGGCGGCCGGCCGCCTCGGCCAGGCTCAGGCCGGGCCCGAGCGTGAGCGGGGCGCGCAGCTCCAGGTCGGCCAGGCGGCGACCCAAGAGTGGGTCCGCGGGCATGACCGCGCGGCGTTCGGCAAGCTCCAGGGCGAAGCGCAGCCGCGCCGCCCGCCAGGCGAAGTGCTCGGCGGCCTCGGGCAGGGCCAGCAGGCCGGCGAAGGTCTGCGCAGGCAGGGCCGCCACGCTGCCGTCCTCCAGGGCCTGGGCGGACAGGGGCGGCAGCTCCTCCCCGGACAGATGGGCCTCGAAGCCGAGCACGTCGCCGGGCACGGCCAGGTCCACGGCCTGGTCCTCGCACAGGATCTCGAACAGCCCGGACACGACCACGTGTACCTGTCGATCCTCGCGGGCCGGGGATGGCAGCCGCCCGCCAGCCGGGATGTGCCGGATGGCCGCCCGCGCTGCGGCCTCCCGCCGGATGTCCGGGGGGAGGTCGCTGAACGGGGAGACCCGTTCCAGGAAGGTGAGCAGGGCCTCGCTCATTCGGCGCCGACCGACAGGTAGTTGCGCACCTTGAGCATGGCGAACTTCTTCTCGGCTTCTTCCTCGGGCCGCAGCAGCGAGCCGAGCCAGCCGGCCAGGAAGGCCGCCGGCATGGAGATGAGCGCCGGGTTCTTCCAGGCGAAGATGGCGCTCGGGTTGCCGAGCACGTCCACCCAGACGGTGGGCGAGAGGATGATGAGCGTCGTGGCGGTCAGCGCGCCCGTGGCGATGGACAGGGTGGCCCCGAAGGTGCTGAAGCGCTGCCACAGGATGGACATGAGCAGGGCCGGGAAGTTGGCGCTGGCGGCGATGGCGAAGGCCAGACCGACCATGAAGGCCACGTTCTGGCCCTTGAAGGCTATGCCCAGGCCGATGGCCAGGACGCCCAGGGCCAGGGTGGCCCGCTTGGCGACCTTGATCTCCTGCGTCTCCGTGGCCCGGCCGGCGGCGAACACGTTCACGTAGAGGTCGTGGGCGAAGGTCGTGGCCCCGGCCAGGGTCAGCCCGGCGACCACGGCCAGGATGGTGGCGAAGGCCACGGCGGCGATGAAGCCCAGGAAGACCGTGCCGCCGGTGGCTTCGGCCAGGAGCAGGGCAGCCATGTTTCCGCCCTTGTCGATGCGGGTGATGATGTCCTGGCCCACGAGGACCATGGCCCCGAAGCCGATGATGAAGGTCAGTATGTAGAAGTAGCCGATGAGGCCCGTGGCGTAGAAGACCGACTTGCGCGCGGCCTTGGCGTCGGGGACGGTGTAGAAGCGCATGAGGATGTGCGGCAGCCCGGCGGTGCCGAACATGAGCGCGATGCCCAGGGACACGGCGTCCAGGGGATTGGCCACCAGGCCTCCGGGGGCCAGGACGCCGTCTCCGTAGCGCGCGGCGGCCGCGGAGAACATCCTGCCCGGGTTGAAGCCGAAGTGGGCCAGGACGAGGAAAACCATGACCGTGGCGCCGCTGAGCAGGAGCACGGCCTTGATGATCTGCACCCAGGTCGTGGCGAGCATGCCGCCGAAGAGCACGTAGGCGATCATGATGGCCCCGACGATGATCACGGCCAGCTCGTAGGGCAGCCCGAACATGAGCTTGACGAGCGATCCCGAGCCGACCATCTGGGCGATGAGGTAGAAGGCCACGGTGGTCAGGGAACCCACGGACGCGGCGATGCGCACCGGTTTCTGGCGCAGGCGGTAGGCCACCACGTCGGCGAAGGTGTACTTGCCCAGGTTGCGCAGGGGCTCGGCGATGAGGAAGAGCACGATGGGCCAGCCCACCAGGAAGCCGATGGAGTAGATGAGTCCGTCATAGCCCTTGAGCGACACGAGCCCGGCGATGCCCAGGAAGGACGCGGCGGACATGTAGTCGCCGGCCAGGGCCAGGCCGTTCTGGAAGCCGGTCACGCTGCGGCCCGCGGCGTAGAAATCCGAGGCGGTCTTGCTCCGTTTGGCAGCAAAGTAGGTGATGACCAGGGTCAAGGCCACGAAGGCGAAGAAAAGCGTGATGGACAGGGCGTTGGGCTGTCCGATGGTGGTGCTGAAAGGTTGCATGGCTACTCCTGTTCCTCGGCGAGTATTTCGCTGACGGCCTTGTCATAGGATGTGTTGGCCCAGACCACATAGATGCCGGTCAGGACCCAGGCGGCCAGGATGACCCCCAGGCCCACCAGGATGCCCAGGGTCATGTGCGCGCCGATTTTGGCCATGAGCAGCTGCTTGCCGAAGGCCAGGACAAGCACGAAGCCGAAGTAGATGGCCAGGATCGCGGCGGTCAGGATCAGGGAGATGGTCCACTTGCGCCGGACGAGTTCCAGGAATTTGGCCTTTTGGAGCACGTTGGTTACGGAGATCATGGCTGCCTCCTCGCGCGGTCGGTTGCGGTCGGCGATGCCCAGGCGGGCACCACGACACCTGTTTGCCATGTGAAATATTTTATGTGCAGCGTTTTTCGGTGGATGGCGCATGCGGGTGCATCAGCGGCAAATGGCGAGAGGGGAGGGCCGGTCGACCGTTTGGCGGCGAGTTTACGCCGTTCGGCGTGCAGCGGACGGTTCGTCTGGGGCAGATTGCATTTGAAATGGGGGGTCCAGGGGAATCATTTCCCTGGTGGGAGGGTCTGGGAGGGCAAAGCCCTGCCCAGTTTCTGCCAGCTCTTGCGCAAGATGCCCTAAAGCTCAGGCAGCCATGAATTTGGCCCAAAGCGTGCGTGATCTCGGCCCGTCGAATTCGCAGAAGTAAACCTTCTGCCAGGTTCCAAGCTGCACCTGGCCGCCTTCGATGATCAACGTCTGACTGCAGCCGAACAGGCTCGACTTGATATGCGCGTCGGAGTTGCCCTCGGAATGGCGGTAGTCGCCCTGATGGGGAACAATCTTACGCAAATTAACGATGATATCGCGAACCACATCCGGATCAGCTCCTTCGTTCACTGTCACTGCCCCAGTGGTATGCGGGCAGTAGAGCAGCAGCAGGCCGCTCGACCAGCGATTGGCCAGAATCAGGCTGCGGACCTCGCCGGTAATATCCAGCATCTCCTCTCGATTGCGGGTGCGGATCTGCAGAGTTTCCATGAGCGCCTCTTTTGCGGGTATTGCCTGCCGCCCCCGTTGGGATCGTCCCTCTTTGCTGACGCGCTCTACGCGGGCCGCTGACAGGTCTCGCTGAGTATCTGCCGCATGTCCTGGCGGAATTTGGCAGTGAACTGGGCCGCCGAGCGGCCGTCGGACATGACCATGTCCAGCTGGCGCGTGTGCATGATCACATAACCGAGCACCACGAGCCGTTCCTCCATGTCGCATTGGGACAGCCCCTCCACGCGCGCGAAGCAGTTATCCTCGCGTACTTCACAGCGGAATCCGTACTCTTCCAGGAAATTGGCGATGAAGCGCACGCGTTGCACCTTGCGCTCGAAGTTGGCTGCGCCGCCCTTGAAGGAGAAGCTCGCGTAGTTTTCCTGAGCCCGCTCGCTGGCCAGGGCTTCCACGGTGCAGAAGTGGAAGCCGAAGCGCGACTGGAGGTTGGTGAAGTGCTTGGAGACCATGAAGTAATTGCGCGCCGAGTAGGCCGATTCCGATGCAGGGTCCAGGTTGGGGTTGGCCGAGGCCTCCAGCAGCACGGACATGAAGCCGCGCGCGTTGATGGGTGGGGGGCCGGCCCACTCCTTGGCCACCATGCCCTTCCACAGGGCCAGCATGGGCACGGAGACTATCTCCGAAAGCTTGATGAGCTTGCCCGGCACATCGTGGGCAAAGCCGTCGTCCAGGTTGATGACCCAGAACTGCATGGGTACGCCGACCCAGAGCTGTTTGGCCGCGCGTTCGGAAAAATTGTGCTCGGTGCCGAAGCGAAACATCTCCACCACGGCTTTCTCGTGGCAGAAGCGTGTGATGTCGTGCAGGGTTTGACAGTTTTCGGCCCGGAAGGACGGCGCGTCGGGGTCCAGCAGCGTAAGCGGGACGATATGGCCGACTACCTCGCGCAGGATGTCGTGCACCGGCGTTCCGGCCATGAAGGCGCGAGCCGGCTCGGTCCTGGCCACGGAACGCTGGCGCTCGCCGGCAAAGACCTTGCGCGCCGTGGCGTCCACGGTGACCGTCATTCCATCCTGCAGCAGCTTGGTGGCCTCAGGCACATTGAACAGGGCAGGGACCCCGAATTCGCGGGCCACATTGGCCAGATGTCCGGCCAGGCTGCCGCTCTCGGTCACCACGGCCGCGGCTCTGGGCAACAGTGCGGCCCAGCGCGGCAGGGCCTGGGCCACGACGAGCACGGCGCGATCGGGAAAGCGCAGGGCGTCCATGCCGCCGCGCGCCACGAATACCGGTCCGATGCCTCCGCCAAGGCTTGCGGCCACCCCGCCGGCCAGGAGCACTTCGTGGCCCTCGTCATCCGCTTCCGCCATGGGCGCAGGTGCGGCTTCGGTCAGGCGCAGAGGCCGGCATTGCAGGAGCACCAGTCTGCCGTCGCGTTCCAGGGCCCATTCCATGTCCTGGGGACCGCCGTAAAATTCTTCAAGACGCACGGCCATGGCCGCCAGCTCCAGGAGCTTGTCGTCGGGGATGGACTGCAGCCCGGCCTCGCCGTCGGTGAGTTCTTCCCTGCACAGGCCTTCGTCCGGGAAACACACGTACTTTTGGCTCTTGCTGGGGATGTCGCGCGAGCGCACGCGCAGGGGATCGCGGGCCACGGTGAGTGTGTCCACCGGAGCCACACCGTCCACCACGGCTCTGGGCAGGCCCCAGACCGAGTTGACGTGCACGGCGTTGTCGGTCAGGTCCAGCGGGTTGCAGGAGTAGGCCACGCCGCCGGAGACGGCGTCTATCATGCGCATACAGCCCACGCACATGGCTACATCCTCGTCCGGGATGCCTTTGTTCAGCCGGTAGGCCATGGCCTGGGGCGTATACTTGCCGGCAATGACTTCCTTGTAGGCCGAAATGAGGTTGTTTTCGCCCACATTGAGCAGGGAACGGTATTGGCCCGCAAAGGACGCTCCAAGGGCATCCTCGCCCAAGGCGCTGGAGCGCATGGCGACGTGGCTTGGTCCGTGGCGTTGTTTGAGCTCCGCGAATGCGTCAAGGATGGCCTGTTCGACTATGGCCGGCACCGGGGCTTTCATTATGAGCTGCTGCACTTCGGCAGAAAGGGCAAAAATCTCGTCCAGACGGCTGGCGTGGGCCCGTTGGATGCGGCGGTCAATTTCGGCTTGCAGGTCGCTCTCGGCCATGAAAGCGGCATAGGCCGCGGCGGTGATGGCGAAGCCGTGCGGAATGGGCAGCTCGAGTTTGCGGCCGGCCTCGGCCAGGGAAGCCATCTTGGCGCCGATGAGGTCGGCGTGCTCGCGGCCGGCTTTGGACAGGGACAGCACCAGCTCGCCCTGGTCCGCCGGTTGCGCGGTCCGCCGAAGCTCCAAGGCTAGGTTCACAGCCACCTGGATACGCTGATAGCTCGCGTGCAGAGCATCATACTTGCCCGGCGCAAGGTTGTTCATGCTCTGGATCATGCGATAGACCTGGGCGGCCACGCGCGTGACGCGCGAGCGCACGAAGCGCATGCCGAAGGGACGCGTGCCCGAGAGCACGGATTCCAGCTCGGCCATGACTTCCAGGGCATTGTTGTTGGCCGTGAGCAGAAGCTTGAAATGATGATAGCGGGCCCGGAAGTCGTCGCGCAGTTCCTCGGCCGAAACCTGCGGCTCCTCGGGTTCCCTGCGGAGCAGGTCGCGGATGTAGGATATCAGGCCCATTCTATCCTGCCGGTCATGGGATAACTATAAGGCGGGGATGCCCGACGGGCTAGGCCTTGCCTTCTTGACCCAGGGCCTGAAGCTTCTCTTTTTCACGGGCGATGCGTCGCTCGGCCAGCCGTTTGCGATTAAGGGCGTCCTCTATCTTGTAGCGCAGATCGTCCATGTCGGCGGGCTTCATGAGGTAGTCGAAGGCCCCGAGTTCCATGCCGTTGATGGCCACGTCCAGGCTGGCGTGGCCCGTGAGCAGGACCACCTCCACCAGGGGATAGCGCTCCTTGATCTTGCGCAGGCAGTCGATACCGTCCATGCCCGGCATCTTGACGTCCAGCACCACCACATCGACGGGGTGGTCCTCCAGGTAGTCCAGGGCCGTGCCGCCGCTGTAGCGGGCAGCGGCATCCATGCCGCGCTTGCCAAGCCGCTTGACCAGCGTATCGGCGAAATCCGCCTCGTCGTCCACCAAGAGCACCTTGCACTGACCTTCCATGAACCGCCTCCTTGCTCGCAGGATTTGCCGGCCGCCCGAGGCGTACATCGGGCGGCCGGCAACGCTTTTCGGACTGCTAGGCTTCTTTCTTGGCGCCCTTCTTCATGACCAGGCCCATGCCTTCGCACAGGAAGAATATAGCGTATCCCCACCATAGCGTATAGGCCACGTAGAAGACCAGGGAGAAGGTCAGGATTCCCCAGTTGGAGGCGGCGCTGATGGGCTTGATGCCGTAGTAGTTGTAGGCCACCTCGATGCCCTTGTTCTTCACCTTGCCCAGCACGGCGGCGGGGGCGAAGTTCGATTGGAGCTTGAGGTCCTTGTCCATGGCTCCGTAGATAAGCCACCAAGTGTACATGGCCGAGCGTTCGGGAATGCCGTAGCGGGCCTGCACCTCATCGCCCTTGTTGAAGAACATGGCATCGGCGTCGCGCAGGGAGGAAGCCATCATCTGGCCCAGGTCACCCTGGACCTGCATCTTGCCGTCGAGATCCTGCACGCTCATGCCGGAGCTGGTCAGCAAGGTCTTGGCGTACTGGTTGAGGTTCTCGCCGCCCAGCGTGAAGCTCACGTCCACGTTCGTGCCCTGCTGGGACTCGGCGGCCTTGAGCATTTCGGGCATATAGTAGGACGAATCCTTGGAGATGCGGTTGAACAGCCGGTCCGAGGCCTGGAAGGCGTTCTCGCCATGCTCGAACAGCGGCATGAACATGGCGAACATGATGCCCGCGAAGACAATGGCCATGAACAGGCCCAGGGTGAAGTGCTTCTTGTCGGCTATAAGCATGACTGGCCTCCCGTATTAGGCGCCCTGTCTGAGGGTCTTGAGGTTGCCGAAGAACTTGCTGATGACGAAGAATCCGAAGATGGCCACCACCAGGAAGAAGCTCCAGTTGCCCACCATCTTGAGCATCGACACCGTGCCCTTGGACAGGTGGATGTATTCCATGTCCGTGAGCGTGCCGGGAAGGGCGAACAGGCGGTTGATGAAGCCGGCCAGGATGGCCGTGGCGTAGAACCCGCGGATGTAGATGCCCTTGACCACCTTGGTGGTCAGCGCGCCGAGCTGGATGCCAAGCAGCGAGCCGATGAGCATGCCCATGGCCAGGGTGTAGAAGATGAAGCCGTAAATTGCGTACTGCGTGATGGAGGCATAGCCGGCGGTGAAGATGATCTGCAGGATGTCCGTGCCCACGGTGGTGAAGGAGGACACGCCGAGCACGTACACGAATATGGGGAAGGTCAGGAAACCGCCGCCCACGCCCATGATGGCGGCCATGAAGCCCACGATGGCGCCGCAGATGGCCACGTACAGGGCCGGAATCCGCTTGCCGCCGGGAACCAGGTCCTCATCGAAGGTGATGTAAGGCGGGATCTTGGAGGCCTGCAGCGTCGCGGGCAGGCCTTTCTTGCCGGACGCGGCCTCTGTGCCGTGCTTGCTGGCGCCGTGGTGTGCGCCGACATCCTCTCCGCTCTTGCGCAGCTTGAGGAAGTCGAACAGGGAATAGAAGCCCAGGAAGCCCAGCAGCACGACGTAGACCACGCTGATGAAGGCATCGGAAAGAATAGGGTTGAACTCGTACAAGGCGCGGTTGATGAGGCCGCCGCCCGTGACGCCCACACCAGAACCCACCAGGAACCAGATGGCCAAGGCCACGGAGACGTTGCCGAGTTTCTTGTGCACGGCCGTGCCCATGATGGCCTTGGCGAAGATGTGGAACAAGTCCGTGCCCACGGCCAGGATTCCCTTGATGCCAGCGCTCATGAGCGCCGGAGTGATGATGAATCCGCCGCCGGCTCCGATACAGCCGGTGATGAGGCCGGCGCACAGGCCGATAACAATGGACACGGCAAAGGTCGTGCCGTCATAGAAAGCCGGCATGTAGGCATGCTTGCCGCCGACCATATCCGGCAGGCTGTCCGTGGCGAAGGCTACGGACAGAAGCACGGCCGGAATGGTCAGAATGGCCAGGATGAAAAGGCGCTTCTTGCTGCCCGTGATGATCCTTGCGTTTTCGATCTCCCAGCGGGCATGAGCCCTGGCTCCTTCGAGCAGGACCGCGTTCAGTGTCCTCAGTGCTTTCATTGCCAACCTCGCATTCGTTTTCGTTACAAAATACCTATCCGCTATGCGTTTCCGCTTTGTCCCCGTGTTCACGCTCATCTGCGCATCGCTCCAGCCTCGTTGGCCTTGCGGATGAGTTCGTCCAGATCGCAGGGCTTCATGAGGTAATCGAAAGCGCCGAGTTTCATGCCTTGAATGGCGCTTTCCACAGTGGCATGCCCCGTGAGCATGATGACCTCCACCAGCGGATGGCGATGCTTGATGAGTTCCAGGGCCTGCATGCCGTCCATGCCCGGCATCTTTACATCCAGGACGACCACCTCCGGGCTTTCGCCCGCAGCCAGGCGCTCCAGGGCCTCGTCCCCGCTCAAGGCTCTGCTGACCTTGATGCCGCGACGCGTGAGACGCTTGGCCAGGGCATCAATGAAAGGGGATTCGTCGTCCACGAGCATGATCCTGAGACCGTTTTCGGGCATACGGGCCGTGTCGCTCATGCCTTCCTCCTGCCACTGCCATGGGCAAGCACTCTGCGCACCGCGGCCTTGAGGTCCTCGGTACTGCCGCTTTTTTCCACCACGGCCGAGGCCAGCCGCAGGGTGCCTGCTTCCAGGGCTTCCTCGGACGAGAAAGCGTGCACCACCACGGGCACGTAAGGGGCGTTGCGCTTGAGCTGTTCCAGGAGCGCGGCCCCATCCTGGCCGGCCTGAGAGGGCAGGTTCAGATCCATGACCACGCAGTCCACTCCGTTGCCCACGGCCCGGGCTATTTCGCTCCAGCCCGAAGCTGACAGGACCCGGAAGCCCTCGCGTTCCAACTCGCGGCACAAGAGCCGCCGGACGCGGGGATTGCGGTCTGTGACAAGGATGCGCCATGGGATGCTCGGCTTCACGGTTTTGCTCCTACCCCCTTTGTGAAACTCCTAACGCAAGGGGGGTGCCACAATCCGGCAATCCACATGAGATAATTCTTCCAGTTCGGGAAAGGACTTATGATGGTGGGGCAGGCTAAGCAGGTGAACTCGGACCGCTTGAGGTGTCCGTTTTTTTTACATTCTGTAAAAAGACGCCGGGAGACTTTGGTGGAATAGACGGCTGGCGATGTCAGGCCTGTCCAATGCCAGATCAAGGCCTGATCGGGCTACCTGACGTGAAGGTTACGCAAGGGCCTGGATTAACTTCCCGTAATCCTTGGTCCATGTTCATTTAATCCGCGGATTCTAGGGTGCACATCAACGCAGATCGGGAAACCCCAGCGACCCGTTCCTCGACACCCCTCCTCAGCCTGGGCTGGCCTACCAGCCCAGGAAAACAACACCTCAGCCTCTCCCCTCCCCATATAGTGGTTCGGGCCTCGGCCCGGACCACTTTTTCATTGGCCTTGCTCCTGGAGGTGCGGAATGGCTGAGCCTGAGGGCTAGCGCCGTGCTGCCGCTGCCTTGCAGGTGATTCGGGACGAGTTGCTCGGGAAGGGCGGAAAGGGCGGACAGGGCCAGGAGGGAAGGGGGGAGAAGGGGTTGCCCATGAGAATGGGGCCGGGGAATTATTCCCTTGCGAATGTCCACGTGCCCTCCATTTGAGCAGACTTTTTTCAAGACGCCCGCGCAGGCATAGGCGCAAGTGAATTGCGCCTGCGTGACAGCAAGCCCTGTGCAGAGCATTTTCAAAAACAGAATGCTTTAAATGGGCCAGGCTTCGGCTGCCAGGGCATCGGAAAACGACCCGGCGATCCTGGGCCGGTTCGTGCCTGCATTTTGGGCATTGACGCTGCCAGCTTTTGCGGCTATCGATTTTCCAGAAATATTCTGTAACCTTTAGCTCGGAATCTCCATGCGGCTCAGCACTACGACCAACCACTTCGCCTCTCTCGGCCTAGCCGGCCTAGTAGTCGTAGTACGCGTAGTCGTAGGCGTCGTAGTAGACGCTAACGCGCCGTTTGCGGGAGAGCAGGGCTAGGCACAGAACCACCAGAGCATCCACAACCCCCGTCGGCGCAAGCGCCGGCGGGGGTTTTCCGTTTCAAGGGCTCCCCAGGCGCAAGCCGGAGGCAACGCAAAGGAGAGAGCCCATGTGCGCAATGATCAGGATGACCGGCGCGGAGATCATCGTCCGACTGTTGGAGCGCCAGGGCGTGGCCGTCGTGGCCGGCATCCCCGGCGGAGCGAATCTGCCTTTGTACGACGCCCTGTCGCGCAGCCCCATCCGCCACGTGCTGGCCCGCCATGAACAGGGCGCGGGCTTCATCGCCCAAGGCATGGCCCGAACAACGGGCCGCCCGGCCGTGTGTCTGGCCACTTCCGGCCCCGGCGCCACCAACCTGCTCACGGCCATTGCCGACGCCAAGCTCGATTCCGTGCCGCTGGTGTGCATCACCGGCCAGGTGCCGCGCGGACTCCTGGGCACCGACGCCTTCCAGGAAGTGGACACCTACGGCCTGGCCATGCCCATCACCAAGCACGCCTGGCTGGCGCGCTCGGCCTCCGAGTTGCTCACGATCATTCCCGAGGCCTTCCGGCTGGCCTCATCCGGGCGAGCTGGCCCGGTGCTCGTCGACGTGCCCAAGGATGTGCAGCAGGAGTACGCCGAGTTCGACCAGTGGCCTGAGCCCGGACTGCCCGAGCTGGTCGCGGGTCCCGACATCCAGGTCCTGGAGCGCGCCGCCGCGCTGCTGGACAGCGCACGCAGGCCGGCCATGATCCTGGGCGGCGGGGTTATCGCCTCGGGCGCTTCGGAGCTGGCCGTGCGGCTCGCCGAGCGCTGCGCCATGCCCACGGCCATGACGCTCATGGGTCTGGGGGCCATGCCAGCCGGCCATCCTCAGTACCTGGGCATGCTGGGCATGCATGGCATGCGCTGCACCAACACGATCCTGCACGAGTGCGACCTGCTGCTGGCCGTGGGCATGCGCTTCGACGACCGGGCCACGGGTGTGGCCAGCCGCTTCTGTCCCGAAGCCGAGATCATCCACATCGACATCGACGCAAGCGAAATCGGCAAGATCAAGTCGGCCAGCGTGGGCCTTGCCACGGATGCGGCCCAGGCTCTGGAAGCCCTGCTGGGCATGACGCGGAAGCGGCCGCGCGTGGGCTGGCAGCACCGTGTGCGCCAGATTCGCCAGGCTGACGCCGCCTTGGATGAACTCAACACGGACTTGCGCACTCCGCGCGGCATCCTGGCTAACCTGGCTGCGCAGCTTCCCGAGGATGCCATCATCGTCACCGACGTTGGCCAGCACCAGATGTGGACGGCCATGCACTATCCCTTCCGCCGGCCGCGCACCCTGTTGACCTCGGGCGGCCTGGGCACCATGGGCTTCGGCCTGCCCACGGCCATCGGCGCTGCCCTGGCCAAACCCGACGCCAGGATCGTGCTCGTGACCGGCGACGGCAGTCTGCAGATGAACCTGCAGGAGCTGGCCACGGCGGCCGAAGAGGGCGCGAACATCACCATCGTGCTCATGGATAACGGCAGCCTGGGCCTGGTGCACCAGCAGCAGGACCTTTTCTTCGGCCGCAGGCACTACGCCTCCACCTTCCGCCACGGCGTGGATTTCTGTCAGGTGGCTCGGGGCTTCGGCATGCGCGCGGCCAACCTGCACGAGGCCCGCGATCCGCATGCGGCCATGTCCCGCGCCCTGTGCGGCTCGGGGCCATGCCTCATACGCGCGCGCGTGGACGCGTCCGACCACGTGCTGCCCATGGTGCCGCCAGGAGCGTCCAACACCGAAACCATCGTGCCGCAACCCCGCATGAAGGAGGAAGCCCATGTCCGCGCCTGCGCATGATGCCCCAGATACCCCTGATACCCATAATGCCAAGAACGCTGGGGATTCGATGACTGTGGATTCTTACAGGGCTGCGAACCGGCAGAGCGGACAGGAAGGGGAGGGGACTGAGCCCAGCGGTCAGGCCGGAGCAGCGGGGATATCACCGGCGCTGTCGGAACCGATCGGCCAGGGTAAGGCCGTGCTGGAGTTGCGCGTGGCCGGCCACTCCGGCTCGTTGCCCCAGGTCTGCGGCCTGTTGGCGCGCAGGGCCTTCCCGGTGGAGGCCATGCTGTGTCTGCCTGCCTCCGGCGGCTGGCAGAGCATCTGGCTGCTGGTGCCCGAGGACGGACGGCTCGGGCAGCTCATGCGTCAGGTCGGCAAACTCGGGGATGTGCTGGACGTGAACAGGCGGGACGGCCTGGGGCCGTTCGAAACACTCATGGCGCCATAGGCCTTGTTCAGGCGGCCCAGCGCCTTGCCCTTGCGCGCAGGCGCCGGAGCTGCATGAGATTGGAGCCCACGACGGCAAGGTAGGCCAGTACGAGCAGGGCCAGGGCCACGCGGGCATCCGTATCTTGCGAGGAGCCGAGGATTCCGGCCCCGCCCATGGCGATTGCCATTTTGGGCATCCACCAGGGCAGCCAGGACAACCGCCAGGATGAACTCAGGCGCATGCACAGGCGCATGATCGGGTTCAGCTCGCGGCCGCCGGCGGCCAGTATGGCGTTGGTGGTCAGGATGTCCGGAACCTGCAGGAGTACGAGCAGTGCGGCGAGTGTCCAGTTGAGCATGGAGCCTCATACCTCGCGTCCCGGCACATGGAAAGCACTCCGGAGCGGGTTTAAGCCGCGCCTTGCCCGCCGCGCAACCTAGAGCATTTTGCTTTTGAAAATGCTCTGCAAGCCATGCGTCGGCATGGCTTGCCGCTAGCTTCGGCGTAGGCGCAATTCACTTGCGCCGCGGGCGCCGGAGCGGGCGTCTTAAAAGCAATCTGCTCTAATCTGAAACTGTCCGATAAGGACAATCGCGACAGAAGCGCGTCTATCCCTGTCGCGATTGGTTCGGGGCGTGCGGAGCTCTCTTCAATTTACCTTGAAACAAGTTTTTTGGCCTCTTGCACATGAGCCGGAAAGGCTTTGTCTTCACCGGATTCCCATGGCGCCCTTGATGGAAAGTCGCCGGAACCACCAAGTTCGCTCGCAAATTGCCCTAAAGTTTCGCCTCGATCCAGCCGATCTCATGGCTAGAGGGTCGAGGAATGCGTATCGAGTTTTCCTGTTCGCCTTACGCCATGGGCAGCCTCCGGGGCTTGGATGAGCGAGCCGTCGTGGGCCGTTGCGGGAGGATTGCCGCCGCCGGGAACGCCGAAGCGGGCGAACCCGAGGCGGAGGGCCCCGGAGGCCATGCCCGGCGCGTGGAGGATCTTGCTCTGGATCAATACCGCCCCGGCCGCATGGCTTTGACCTTGGAGCTGTTGGAGCAGGCCTCGGCGGCCGTATTCATGGAACTAGTCGCCCCAAGCAGGCCGCAGCCCGGCGATAATCTGGACCGGCGGGTCTGAGCAGCCGCCTGGACCCGTGGCTCTGGGCAGCCGGTTAACGGCGTACGGAGGCCAAGGCTGTTTGCGTAAGACCTGGGCTGGGCATGGCCCTAAATGACCCCGCCCACCAGGGCTATTTCATATGGAGAGCGGCCCCTGGTTTCACGGACCCGAATAGTTTATGCGCAGTGTTATTATAGCCCGGTACAAAACGGGCTGCGCGGGCCAAGATGGCTCGGCGGATGCAGAGCATCCAATTCAAAAAGGCCCGGAGAGATCCGGGCCTTTGTCATGCTTGCCGGGCAAGGCTCGCCATATCCGGCCTACTTGATGCCGAGAGTCTTCGAATTTTCCCACAGGCCGTGGATGTTGCAGTAGGAGGTTGCCAGCAGGGTGCCGGGCTTGCTCGTCTTGAAAGAGCAGGTCACGCCGTGGTGCGTGTACACACTGCTGGTGTCCGGGCCCTCGGTGGATGCTCCATGGGCCGAGAAGAAGAATCCGCCGATCTCGTAAGGGAACTTGCCCCCTTCAGGCTTGAAGTACAGCTTGATCCAAGCGATGTGGTGAGCCGTGGTGTTGGGATGGGAGATCTCCTTGCCGATGGTCACCTTCACGTCGAACATCTGGTCGGCGGCCACGCTGTCGGGGCATTCGATCACGGGCACATGCTTCTCGTTCTTCCAATCAGCAGTCTGGTACAGTTCTCCGGCCTTCATTTTGTCCTCCTTGGGGAAGGTTTTCGTTAGCTGAAACAGGGTGATCCTCGCCTGAGTGTGTGCCCATTTTTCAGCACAGGGTCAATAGCCTTATCCAGCCGTCCCCAGGGCTTGCCGTGCGTTCATGTCGGACTGTCACCGACATGAAAATCAGACAAAAGCTGAATGCCCAACATTAGAAAAGAGATAGATTGGTGTATGCAGAGCGGCTTCGGCCGTCCAGGTTCGGCGGATCCTGGGATTCAATCAAATATGGAGGAGGAGTCAACAGCGGTGGCGGGAACATGCACCTATCTACGCACATGCCCTTTCTATAAGTCCTTTGGCTCGGACAAGAGCCGTTCCGTCCAGGCCATGGTCAAGGCCTACTGCCTTAACGGGGAGCGCACGAGCGAATGCTGGCGCCTCAAGTATTGCAGCAGGTTCGGGGATCAGCCTTCCCTGTTCATCACACCTCTGGGGAACGCCTTCCCGGCCCTCTCATCCGGCATTGAATGGCTTCGGGCGGGATCATAACCCTCACACCGACGGCGTTAAGGAGTGAGTCATGGCAGTAGTCAAGACCATCGAGATCATCGCCCAATCGGAGAAGGGCTTTGAGGATGCGGTGCGCACGGCCGTGTCCGAAGTGGCCAAGTCGGTCCGCAACATCGTGTCTGTATGGATAAAGGAATTCGAGGCCAAGGTGGAGAATAACCAGGTGACCGTGTTCCGGGTCACGACCAAGATCTCCTTCATGGTCGAGAAGTAGCGCTCCGCTCACGCTTCCCTCCAGCCAGGCCTTTCCGTTAAGAAACGGCCGGAGATGGAAACTCCGGTCGCTTCCCGCCCAGCCTGACGGTCTCGGCCGTCAGGCTTGTTCGTCCTGGGCTTCATTCTCCAGGCTGCGCAGGTAACGGAAGATCTGCCGCGCGGATTTGGCAGGCCGGTCCAGCTCCTTTTCGGAGATGGCCTTGTTGGCTGTTTCACGAAGGCCCGGAATGTCGGCCTGGGGAAAGGCTTGGCGGATTTCGTCGAGCACGCTCTCGTCGCCTTCCAGCAGCGCGTCGCGCCAGCGCTCCAGGCGTTTGAATACCTGGATTTCACCTTCCTGGTCGGCGTCAGTCGCGGCGAAGTGCTCCTGCAGCGGAGCTGTATCGATTTCGCGCATGAGCCGGCCGATGTACTGGAGCTGGCGGCGGTAGGAGTCGTTCTTCGCACCGCGCAGCTTGCGGGCCATGACGGCGGCCTGCACGATCACGCTGTCGAGTCCGAGGGACTCCAGTTTTGTCTGCGGCAGGTCCACCAGGCGCTCGCCCAGATCCTGGAGCGCGTTCATTTCACGCTTCTTCTGGGAACGCGACTTGAGTTCCTGCAGATAGTTGCCATGCCGTTTCATTGTCATGCGGTCTCCTTTGCGACGTTGCGGACAAGGCCGTGACCTTGCTTGCACCGATCGCAATCGGGGGAATAAGGGTCCGCCGGGGCCTGGTCAAGCTCGGCGGCGCAAAAGGCCAATATATGCCTGCCGCCTGTGCATCGGGCAACGCTTGGATTGTGTTGTCCCGGCAACTGTGCGGAGCCCAGCATGAAGCTTGGCCTGAAGCCTGGCTGATCGCTTAGAGCATTTTGCTTTTGAAAATGCTCTGCAAGCCATGCGTCGGCATGGCTTTCCGCTAGCTTCGGCGTAGGCGCAATTCACTTGCGCCGTCAACGCCGGAGCGGGCGTCTTAAAAGCAATCTGCTCTAGTATGACCGGCAACGGCATGGCCGCGGCTTTTCTTTCCGTGGCCCATGCGGTAGGCAGAGGGCCTGAGCCGGGCACTTCTCACCGGGCGGGTGCGGCGCCATATTCCGTCAGCTAAAATATCGAGGAGCGCAGTATGAGCGTCATTGTCGATCTGTCTCTTTTTCCCGTAGGCAAGGGCGAGAGCGTGGCCGAATACGTGGCCCGCGCGGTGAAGATCATCCGCGACAGCGGCCTGCCCCATCGCTTAGGCCCAATGGGCACGGCCATCGAGGGCGAGTACGACGAGATCATGGCCGTGGTGGGCCGCTGCTTCAAGGCTTTGCAGGCTGACTGCGACAGGGTCTACATGACCCTCAAGGTGGACGGCCGCGCGGGGCGTTCCGGTGGGCTGGAGCAGAAGGTCGGCGATGTGGAGAAAAGGTTAGTCGGCTAGCCGCCGTTCATTTTCGCCTCCGGCAAGCCTGCTTGCATACATATTGCTAATGTAATTCGAGGAAGACCGCATGAGCCGCTCTTTCGATCTGAGCGTATACCTTGTCACGGATCGGCCCCTGTGCCAGGGCCGCGACCTGTTGGATATCGTGGGCCAAGCCGTGCGCGGCGGGGTCAGCATGGTCCAGTTGCGCGAGAAGATGGCCGATACCCGCGAGTTCGTGGAGCTGGCCCGGGCCCTCAAGGCCATGCTGGCGCCACAAGGCGTTCCGCTGCTCATTAACGACCGGGTCGATGTAGCTCTGGCTGCGGGTGCGGACGGTGTGCACGTAGGGCAGGGCGACATGCATGTGCTGGATGTGCGGCGCATTCTTGGGCCACGGGCCATCCTGGGGCTGTCCACGGATACACTGGAGCAGATTCTTGAGGCCGAGGGGCTGCCGGTGGACTACTACGGAGTCGGCCCTGTGTTCCCGACCTCGACCAAGACGGACTTCTGTCACCAGCCGTGGGGCATCGAGGGACTGCGCCGTTTACGCCCGCGCATCAGTCGGCCCATGGTAGGCATCGGCGGGGTGGACGTCGGCAATGCTGCTCGGATCGTATCTGCCGGAGCCGAAGGGGTGGCCGTGGTTTCGGCCATCTGTTCCGCTCCCTCGCCGAAAGATGCCGCTCGTGCCTTGGCCAAGGCCGTGGCGGTTGGCCGTGGGTCATGAGATGGCTTCTAGTCCAAAAATCCCTGCATGAACTCCAAGACCCTCCCCATCTCCTCGGCCAGTCGCGCGTATTGGCAGCTTGCCTCCTGGGGGTCCGCCGCTTTGGCGGCCTTTTCCAAGGCCGCGGCGTGATCCCTGGCCCCATACGCGCCCATGGTTGCCGTGGCGCCCTTGATGGAGTGGGCCAGAAAGCGCAGGATTTCCATATCTCCCGCCTCCAGGGCCTTCTTGGTTTTCTCCAGACGCAAGGGCTCTTCACGTACGAAAACTTCGAACATGCGCCTGAGAAAGTCCTTTCGGGAAGACAGCATCTTGCCGAACCACTCAAGGTCGATGGCAGGACCGTTTTGTTCCTGAGTCGACGATACGGTCACAGGAGGAGGGGGAGAGCCAGCGACAATCTTCTTGCTCGGAAACAGGGTGGTCATGATCCCGAAGAGTTTACGGAAATCTACGGGCTTAGTAAGGTAATCGGTCATGCCCGCCTGTATGAAGCGTTCCCTGTCGCCCTTGATGGCATGGGCTGTGAGGGCAATGATGGGAACGTCGTGATCCAGAACTGCGGAACTCGGGTCACGAATAGTCCGAGTGGCCTCAACTCCGTCCATGACAGGCATCTGGATATCCATGAGCACGATATCGAAGCGCTGTCGCGCGAGGATATCCACGGCCTCCTGGCCGTTTTCCGCCACTATGACGCTGTGTCCCTCGGCCAAAAGCATCTCCCTGGTAAAAAGCTGGTTTACCTTGTTATCCTCTACGAGCAGGACGCTTAGGGCTTCAGGTCCAGAATCGGGTGAATCAAGTTGCGTGGCTTTTTTCTGTCTAGCGCGTGGCACGCTGGCGCGGGTAAAGGGCAGGGTAATCCGAAAGATGCTGCCGACGTTCTTCTGACTCTCCAAATCGAGGCTGCCGCCCATGAGTTGGACCAAGTTGTGAACGAGGCCCAGGGTCAGGCTGGCGCCGGTGTTCGGAATGATTTGACAGTCATGCTCCGGAGATAAGCCTGCTAGGAATTGCCCCTGGAACTCCTTAGACAGACCGATTCCCGTGTCCTGCACGCAGAACCGCACACGCACCATGCCGTTTGCGGCAGATTGGCCCTGCGTGTCCATCGCTTCTGCCTTGACTGAGATTTCGCCCTGCTGGGTAAATGTTACCGCGTTCATGAGCAGGTTATTAAATATCTGGATCAGGCGGCCTGGATCGCCTTCCAGGTATTCCGGAATATGAGGATCGAAGCGGCAGGAGAAGGCCAGACCCTTTTCCCGGCACAAATTCGCGATGACCTCCATTGAAGGAGCAAGCGTTTCACGCAACTGCAGAGGCCTGTTGTCCAGTTTCAGATTGCCGGCTTCGCTGTGTGAAAGGTCGACAATGTCGTTGAGAGTGGACAGAAGTGATTGCGCGGACTGCTTTATTGTCTCAATGTGCCGGCGTACAGCTGGAGAATCCGTCTTTGTCAGAGCAAGATCGGCCATGCCGATGATGCCGCTCATGGGCGTACGTATATCGTGGCTCACCATAGTAAGAAAATTCCTCTGAGTCTGGACGGAAATCTTCCCCTGGGTCAACGTTTCCGATGGGGTATTTCCCGTGCTCTTATGCGCGGAGGCAGTTGCGCGTAGCCTTTTTTCCATCTTACAGAGCATTTCAATATCGCTATGCAAACGGTCCATATCCAACCGATCTAAAGAATAGCTGGCAACGAAGGGCCAAGCCGTGGCGGGCGCTTCCGAGTTGCCGCTGTGCAGCAGAATGGTCGGCACTTCCAGCTTTTTAGCTAAATAGTCTTGGATGCATTCGGTCATGGCGTTGTGGCCCTCACCAAGGTGGAGCAAAACGCAGCTAACATTTTGAGTGCTATCGAGCGATAGCCCATCAAGGTTGTTGACGACGAATACGTCCAATAAATTATTCGCCAGGTAAATCCTGATATCCTCGATGGCAGGATGGCCACCAAGGAGCAGGACCCTGGTCTGGGCCGCGGTAGTAATAGTTAATCCCCTTCTTGCGGGAGGCCGGGGGGGCGACCTCCAGATTGGCAAAATCGCCCCCTTATAGTTCGCCACGGCCACAGGGGCAAGGCCGATGTGCGCCGTGGTTGGAAATCGGTCACCCATTGAAGGCTTGTTCTTCGATCCTGGTGGAACTTCAACTTAAAAACACTGATTTTTTTAGTCGAGCATTCGGAAAAACGTGGCTAGCCTTTGACGTTGATCACGGGCCTGACCTTGGCCACCGGCCGGGCCAAGCCTGCATGCTGAGTGACCTCGATAACCATGTGCACGTCCTTGTAAGCCCCGGGAGCCTCCTCGGCGACTCCCTTGAAGGACGGAGTGCGTACGAGGATTCCCTGGCGTTTGAGGCTGCCGACCACTTCACGGCCCTGGAAGCGGCGTTTGGCCTCGCCGCGGCTCATAAGTCTGCCGGCTCCGTGGCAGGCCGAGGACAAGGACTTGCCCTCGCTGCCGGCCATACCGGCCAGGATGTACGATGCAGTACCCATGCTGCCGCCCACGAGCACTGGCTGGCCGACCTTGGAAAATTCCGCCGGCAGCGCAGGGTGCCCCGGCGGCAAAGCCCGCGTGGCGCCCTTGCGGTGCACATACAGCCGGCGAGACACGGGACCCACGCGATGCTCTTCTTCCCTGCATGTGTTGTGGGCAACGTCATACAGCAAAGGCAGGGCCACGGACTTCCGGAAAACCCGCTCAAAGGCCTCGCGGACAAGATGCGTCAGGATCTGGCGGTTGGCCAGGGCGCAGTTGATGCCCGCGCGCATTGCGCCCAGATAGCGACGGCCCAACTCCGAACGAATAGGTGCGCAGGCCAGATCACGGTGCGGCAGGGTGATCTTATGCTTAGGCGCCTCGGCGAGCATGAGCTTTGAGTAATCAGTGGCAACCTGATGCCCCAAACCGCGCGAGCCGCAGTGAATGGCCACGAGCACGTCGCCCAAGCGCAGGCCGAAGGCGTCAGCCGCAGCGGCATCGATAATGTCCTCCACGACCTGGATTTCCAGATAATGGTTGCCTGAACCCAAGGTTCCCATCTCGTCGCGCTGGCGCTTGCGAGCCTCGGCTGAAACCAGCTCCGGCTCGGCTCCTGGCGCAGTGCCGTGGTCTTCGATGTGCGCCAGGTCATCACCGCGCCCCCAGCCACGCCCCACAGCCCAAGCAGCGCCACGGGCCAGCATGGCGTCCGTCTCGTCGTCGTTCAGGCGGATGGCTCCCGTGCTGCCCACGCCTGCAGGGATGGTCGCGAACAAGGCATCGGCCAAAGTTTCCTGATGGGGCAGCAGATCGTCTATGTGCATGCCCGAGAGCAGTACACGCACTCCACAGGCAATGTCGTAACCCACACCACCGGCCGAGATCACCCCGCCACGATCAGGGTCCATGGCCGCAACGCCGCCGATCGGAAAGCCGAAGCCCGTGTGGGCGTCGGGCATGGCATAGACCGTGCCCGTCACGCCGGGCAGCGAGGCCACTCCGGCAAGCTGTATGAGCACGTCTTCTTCCATGTCCCGCAGCAAGGGCTCGGAGGCGTAGATCACACCGGGCACGCGCATGGAGCCGGTAGGCTGTAGTCGCCATTCCCAAGGTGAAATACGTTCGAGAGTGTCCGGGCGCATAAGTCCTCCGCAATAAGCTCACAAGATAAGCTCTGGCGTGAGGAAAGGGAAGGCTGGGCGTGGAGAGTGGAGAAAGGAATAATGCCAAGAAGTCAGGCGGGCGGCCGGGCCACCCGCCTGAAAAATCTAGCTTTACATGCTGTAGAGCTTCTGGCTGGGAATGATGGTGATGTTGTTGGCCTGCAGGAGTTCGATGGCCTGCTCGGTGCGGTCAAAGCGGAAGATAATAGTGGCGTTGGTGCCGCTTTGCTGCACGAAGGCGTACATGTATTCGACATTGATCCCGTTTTTGCCGAAAAGCTCCAGCAGCTCATGCAATCCGCCCGGTCTGTCCGGCACCGCCACGGCCACGACCGAGGTGCGGCCCACGGTGAAGCCTTTTTCCTTGAGCACTTGGCGGGCTTTCTCGAAGTCCGAGACGATGAGCCGCAGAATGCCGAAGTCGGAAGTATCGGCCAGGGACAGAGCTCTGATATTGATGCCCGCATCGGAAAGGCTCTTGGTCACCTCGGCCAATCGGCCGGCCCGATTCTCCAGGAAGATGGACAACTGGTCCGCTTTCATGGTCAGCCTCGCTTGTGTCGCGTATCGCGGCTAGATGTTCCGCTGGTCGATGATGCGTTTAGCCTTGCCTTCGGAGCGTTGGATGGATTTTGGCTCCACGAGCTTGATCTTGGCCGTGACGCCTAGGAACTCTTTGATGTTTTTTTGTATCTTGGCTTCCAGCCTTTGTAAATTCTTGATCTCATCCGAGAAGAGCTTCTCGTTGACCTCCACGTTGATCTCCAGCATGTCCAATGCGCCTTCGCGGCGTATTACGAGCTGATAGTGCGGCGCCAAGCCTTCTGTTTCCAGCAGGATTGACTCGATCTGGGAGGGGAAGACGTTCACTCCGCGGATGATGAGCATGTCGTCGGAGCGGCCCTTGACGCGGCGCATGCGCGCGAAGGTCCTGCCGCAGCGGCAGGGCACGCAGTCGAGGGAGGTGATGTCGCGCGTGCGGTAGCGCAGCAGCGGCTGGGCCTCCTTGGTCAACGTGGTCAGCACGAGCTCGCCAGTGGAGCCGGGAGGAAGCTGCTCACCCGTGTCCGGATCGATGATCTCGGCCAGGAAATGATCTTCTTGGATATGTAGGCCGCTCTGGGCTTCCACGCATTCGATGGCCACGCCGGGACCCATGATCTCGGACAAGCCATAGATGTCGATGGCCTTGATCTGCAGCTTGGATTCGATCTCTTTGCGCATTTCCTCGGTCCAAGGCTCGGCGCCGAAGATGCCAACCTTGAGCGGCAGGCTCGCGAAATCAATGCCGGCCTCCTGCGCAGCCTCAAAGAGATACAGGGCATAAGAGGGCGTGCAGCAGATCACGGTGGCGCCGAAATCCTTGAGCAACATGACTTGGCGCTTGGTGCTGCCACCCGAGATGGGCACGATGGTCGCGCCCAGGCGTTCCGCTCCGTAATGTGCGCCCAGACCTCCGGTGAACAGGCCGTAGCCGTAAGCATTATGCACGATGTCTTGGCTGGTTGCTCCGGCGGCCATGAACGAGCGGGCCATGAGCTGAGCCCAGTTGTCCACGTCCCTGGCAGTGTAGCCGACCACGGTGGCCCTGCCCGTGGTGCCCGAGGAAGCATGGATGCGCACCACGTTTTCCTTGGGCACGGCGAACAGCCCGAAGGGATAGTTGTTGCGCAGATCTTGCTTCTCGGTAAAGGGCAGCAGGCGTACGTCCGAAAGCTTGCGGATGTCGGCGGGCTTGACGCCGGATTCGTCGAGTTTGTTCCGGTAGAAGGGCACGTTGGCGTAGGTGCGCTCCACAAGGTATTTGAGACGCCTAAGCTGCAAGGCTTCCAAATCCTCGCGCGGGAGGGTCTCCTTGTCGACGTCGAAGATCATTCGACTCCTCCTGACAAAGGCTGGTGATTCGTGTTTGGCAAAATGGCCTACAGGGAACGCTCGACAGGCCGGCGATTCACGGCAGCACGGTAACGTGCCGGAGCAATTTTTTGTGCCCGAGAGGCTGAGGGACAGTCAAGTTTTTTCCCGAAATCCAGACAGCTTGGCGCGATATTGCAGTTGCGGGCAACTATCAGTTATGGCGCGGCCATTGCGAGGTGGCGGGGAATGCATTATTGTTTTGCGTTCGATACTTATGATCCCACGCGAGGCGCCCAATCGTCCGGCGGCAGCCGGATCGCCGGAGGCGAAAACCGGATTGGCGACGCGCCCACAAGGAGTTCCATGCAGAAGGTTAAGGAATTACACAGGACTATTTCCACCACAGACAAGGCCAAAACCGTGGCCACGTGGCTGCGCGACAAGAAGGCCATCGATATAATCGCCCTCGATGTTCGCGGCATAAGCCCCATCACCGAAAGCTTGGTAGTGGCCACGGCCTCCAGCGTGCGCCATGCTCAAGGTTTGGCTAACCACATCCTGGACAAGGTGAGCGAGGAAAAGCTCGAATACCTGGGCATGGAGGGTTCCCAGCAAGGAAGCTGGATCCTCATCGACCTGAATGATGTGCTTGTGCACATCTTTCAGACAGACAACCGCCAGTTCTATAACATCGAGGGCCTCTGGTCCGAAGGCACTCCCATAGAGCTTCCCTTCCATGCAGACGATTAAGCCAACCATTTTGCTCATCCTGGATGGCTGGGGTTGCGCCGAAAAGGGACCGGGCAATGCCGTGTGCATGGCCGGAACCCCAACGCTGGATAGGCTGCGCGCAACATACCCGTCCACGCTGCTGGCCTGCTCGGGTCGGGCAGTTGGCCTGCCTGACGGGTTCATGGGCAATTCCGAGGTCGGGCACATGAATATCGGTGCGGGACGCGTGATATATCAGGACATGACCCGCATCGACGTGGCCATCGAGGATGGCAGCTTCTTCGAGAACCCGGCGTTGACGCAGGCCGCGCATTTGGCCAAGACGAGCGGAGGCCGGCTGCACCTGATGGGTCTGGTCTCGGACGGCGGCGTACACAGTCACGAGAAGCACATCTTCGCCTTGCTTGAGCTGGCCAAGCGTCAGGGGCTGGACAATGTGCTCGTGCATGCGTTCCTGGACGGCCGCGACACGCCGCCGACCAGTGGCGCGGGCTATCTTCGCCATCTCATGGCGAAGATGAAAGAAATCGGTATTGGGCGCGTCGCTTCAGTCATCGGCCGCTATTGGGCCATGGACCGCGACAAGCGCTGGGAACGCAACGAACTGGCCTATGATGCCCTGACCTTGGGGCAAGGCCAGAAGATTGTGGACCCGGTTGCGGCCATCGAGGAAGCCTATGCCGCGGGGGAAAACGACGAGTTCGTGAAGCCGCGCGTGGTGGTTGATGCCAATGGCGCGCCTCTTGGAACTTTGCAGGACGGCGATGTCGTCATCTTTTTCAACTTCCGTGCCGATCGTGCCCGGCAGATCACGCGAGCTCTCCATGACGCGGAGTTCAAGGGGTTTGCGCGCAAGAGTTGGCCCAAGCTGGCCATGCTGGCGACCATGACCGAGTATGACTCGGATTTCCCTCTGCCCGCGGCTTACCCTCCCCAATCAGTGGACAAGTCCCTGGGCCAAATAGTCTCCGAGGCGGACTTGAAGCAACTCCGGCTAGCCGAAACCGAAAAATACGCCCATGTGACCTATTTTTTGAGTTGCGGCCGGGAAGAGCCTTTTCCTGGCGAAGATCGCGTCCTGGTGCCATCTCCACGAGACGTGGCCACTTATGACCTGAAGCCGGAGATGAGCGTGCGTCAGGTCACGGATATTCTGCTGGCCAAATGGCGCGACTACGATCTTACTGTCTGCAACTTGGCCAACTTGGATATGGTGGGCCATACAGGCATTATCCCGGCGGCCATGGAAGCGGCCAAAGCCGTGGACGAGTGCGTGGCGCGCATAGTCGAAGCGGTTCTGGCCTCTGGCGGCCGCATCTGCATAACCGCGGACCATGGCAATGCCGAGGAGATGCTTGACGAGAAGGGCGGCAAGCAGACTGCGCACAGCAAGAACCCGGTACCATTCGTTTACATCGAGCAGGGCGTGGAGCTTGCATTGGACAATGTTGCCCTGCGCCAGGGCGGCATCCTTGGCGACATCGCGCCCACGCTGCTCATGCTAATGGGCTTGCCCATCCCGGTGCAGATGACCGGCGCACCGCTCATAATTGTCAACGAAGGTGCAGGTCATGCAAAGTAGCAACCGCCCGCTTAACCCGGTCAAGCCAGTGAACATGGAGATTATCTTTCTTTATCCATGCCCCTACTGTGGCCGGGAAGTTCCGCTTATCTCGCCCACTTCCCCGGCCATGGCTCAATGCGACGTTTGCCGCAAGACCTTCCCCATTGTGCCCGTGGACGCGCGCACCATTCAGTACCTCAAGCTCGTAACCGCCAACGGCCAAGCGAGCATTGATCCGGACTTCCTGTAAGATCATCTTATCTGTCATCCCGAAGTAGTTGATGCTACTTCGGGATGATTCGGCTGGAGGGAGCGCTATTCCCTCCGGCCCCTCACCCTTGGCGGCGTGGGTGTTGACAATCCACCGTTTGCCCAGCGCACCATACGCTATAGAGCATTTTGCTTTTGAAAATGCTCTGCAAGCCATGCGTCGGCATGGCTTGCCGCCCCGCAGGCGTAGGCGGAATGTAATTCCGCCGTCAACGCCGAAGGGAGCGTCTGAAATGCAAAATGCTTTATGAAGTAGAAGCGAGGGCATGCATGGAGTCAGTCAGTTTTTCCGCCAAGCCATTGAGGTGCTCCACGTGCGCCACAGCCCTGCGCATTGCCGCAAGCGTATCTTCGGTCGCATGGTCTATCCCCACCATGGCCCTGTTGATCTGTTCGCTTGCGGACGACTGTTCTTCGGCTGCCGTGGCGATGGATTGAACCTGGATCGAAGAGGTTTCCGTGTAGTCGACGATGGCCTGCAAAGAGATGCCTGACTCTTTTGCATGGACCGTGGTTTCCTCGATGGCTTGAACTGCCTTGTCCACACTGTGCATGTTCTCGCGGGTGCCTTGCTGAATTCCGCTGATGGCTTGGCCCACCTCTTTGGTGGCGTTCATGGTCTTCTCCGCGAGTTTTCTCACCTCATCAGCCACGACAGCGAAGCCGCGCCCGGCATCGCCGGCCCTGGCAGCCTCGATGGCGGCGTTCAAGGCCAACAGATTGGTCTGATCGGCGATATCGGAGATGACTTCCAGGATTGCGCCAATGGACTCCGACTGCTTGCCGAGGGCCGACATGCTTTCCTTCAGGTTCATTGCTTGGGCCTGAACCGCCTGTATCGATGCAACAACCTGCTTGACGACTTCCTCACCTTCAAAGGCCTGATCCTTGGCCTTGGCTGAATTCCCAGCCGCCTCGGAGGCGTTCCTGGCTACTTCCAGAACCGTGGCGTTCATTTGCTCCATGGCCGTAACTGTTTCGTTAACGCGATCCTTCTGTTCGTCCATGCCTTTGTTTACGCCCGCGATGTCTTCGCCAAGGCTAACACCGGTCAATGACAGTTCTTTCGAGATTTCTTCGAATGTCCGGACAGCCTCCATTATCTGTTGGTTCATCCGGGTCATTCCCTGTTCTTTTTCAACTACGCGAGTGAAGTCGAAGACCGAGGTGAAGCCGCCGATGAGCACGCCGTTCGGATCGAATATCGGCGAAGAGGCCACGGAGATCCATTTTTTAATCCCTTTGCGAGAGGTCACCTCACCCTTGGCGCTATGGCGCTCCCGCGTGCGGATGGCCTTTTCCGTGACTGTTTCCCTGCGCTCCCCATAGAAGAAGACCGAGAAATCCTCACCGTAGTGGCTTTCGGGGGAGCCGCCGGCGTCAATCAGATCAACCATCGGTTTGTTCAGCCAGGTAATCTTACCGTTGGGACTAATGAAAGCCATAGGTGTAGGGATGTTATCAAGCATACTCGTCATGAAGGCGAGCTTGTTGCTGAGGGTGTTGGCCACTTTTTGTAGAGCGAAAGCAAGTTCGTTCAGCTCCAAAATAAATTTGCCTTCAATGGAGCCCGTGAGATTTCCGTCTGCAATCTGGCGAGCATATGCGACTATTATTTGCAGAGGCCGCACAAATTGACGGAACGCACAGATAGCACAACTCGAAGCCACTCCAATAATGAAGAGACTGAGTATGAGCATTGGCGTTTGCCCAATGGAAAGGAAAGCAAGTATTATTGATGAGATAATGATAAGTGCAAACATTGCCGCAAATCTGATCTTCATATCTCCCTCGCCTTAAGGAAAGTCCCAAGTACTTTGTCTAAGTGCTTACTAGAGTAGTTTGTTTGCACTCATAATACCAAAAAATATTTTTTGATAGATGGAAATATTGACACACAGTAAACTAGAAAATGGGTCAATGTGACTCAGTGCTGTTTTTTTTCCTGGTTTAGAATTGTGATAACGCGTTATTGGATTGTTTAGGATTTGCATTAAGTCTTTAAAGTTAAAATCTTATGCATTTCTACTTAGCGTGGCAAAAAGTCGCCTGGGGTTTCAGAACTTGACACCCCACTCGCATGGACTTGTGGCGCGCCGTGCCTATGGAGAAGGGGGGCGGGGTTGTCGGAAGGTTTTACGTGTTTTGGTATCGGCTGATTTCGGCTACACGCGCAATTCCCCATCAAGGCCATCTTCCCGGGAAATCAGGCTTATGTCTCAAGCAAAGTTGAGGCTCCGAGCAGCGCTTGCCATCACGGCGCATTCGGGTAGAGTGCCCCGGCCGAACACGGGCCATATCTTTCTTGACCATCTTTAGAGCAAATTGCTTTTAAGACGCCCGCTCCGGCGTTGACGGCGCAAGTGAATTGCGCCTACGCCTACGCGGTGGCAAGCCATGTCGACGCATGGCTTGCAGAGCATTTTCAAAAGTAAAATGCTCTAAATACTGATTATTCCATGTCGTTACGGATACTTCCGTGCGCATGCATGAACAGGAGGATACATATGAGTGACGCATGTAAAAGCTGCGGCAAGAGCGGAAGTTGCTCCTCCCAGAAGGAGGGCAAGGACTGCGGAGAGAAGGCGAAAAGCCCCGAGGATCTTAAGCTGGCCGAGAATCTCGGCCGGATCAAGAACAAGATTGTGGTCATGTCAGGCAAGGGCGGCGTAGGCAAATCCACGGTAGCCGTGAACATTGCTCTCGCCTTGGCCCTGGCCGGCAAGAAAGTCGGCTTGTTGGATGTGGACGTACACGGACCTAGCATTCCCCGGCTCTTGAGCCTTTCCGGCCAGCAGGCCCATATCGAGAAGGATTATATCGAGCCTATACCCTGGAGCAAGAATCTGTGGGTCATGTCTCTCGGTTTCCTTCTGCCTGACCCCAATGAGGCGGTCATCTGGCGCGGTCCAGTAAAAATGGGCCTCATCCGTCAGTTTCTGCAGAACGTTGCCTGGGGTGAATTGGATTTCCTGATCGTGGATTGCCCTCCGGGCACGGGCGACGAACCGCTCACGGTCATGCAGCTCCTGGGCAAGGAAGCCAAGTCGGTCATCGTCACCACCCCGCAGATGCTGGCCATCGACGATGTGCGTCGGTCCATCACCTTCTGCAAGCGCACCGGCAACCAGCTCCTGGGTGTGGTGGAGAACATGAGCGGTTTTGTTTGCCCGGATTGCGGCAAGCGTCACGAGATCTTCAAATCCGGTGCCGGCGAGCAGATGGCCATGGACATGGGTGTGCCGTTCCTCGGCCGCATTCCGGTGGACCCGGAATTGGCCCGCGCCGGTGACGAAGGCTTCGCCTACATCAAGGTCTATCCCGACAGCGAAACTTCCAAGATCATGCGCGAGATCGTCCAGCCCATGCTCGACATGCTGCCCGTGACTGCCTAAGTCTTGGTACTGGCGCCACACAGGCGTCAGCAATAACACTTTGGATAATAGCGTAAGTGCCGCAAGAAGGCCCTCCAGATTCCTGGAGGGCCTTCTTGCTTATGGTGGCTTATGAGACGAAGCGAGCATCCTCGCCATCGACCACGTCCACAGGGTGCCCTTGGCAACCCTCCGGAAATACCAATAGTTTATAATACTGTCGTTTCAGCTCTGCTTGAGTTGCTCTAAAAGTTCAAATCCCATATTGTGTAAGTTGGGAAGCTCGATGGAGGGAATAGTCCAAAATCAACGGATTAGGAGACATGCCATGGCGGAAGCATCTCGTGAGAAAGTCCATTCCATTCAGGATTTCACACGGTCTGAAAAACCACGTCAGGACGACATGGAGGATATCAAGCGCAAAAGCGAAAAGGACATGGGCAAAGTAGCTATCTTTATTTCTATCCTGTCAGTCCTATTGCTCGTAATTTTCTTTTTTGGTCTTAACCAAAATATCACTGGTCTGAATCAGGAAGTTCAAAACCTTGGTGCATTACGTCAAGATGTTGCGACGCTTGCTACGCAGTTTGGCGATATTCAACAGACTGTTGGGAGTGTCCAGGAGAACGTCGGCTCTTTGGAGAACAGATTTGTTGAGTTGGAGAAACTGCCAGCTCAGACCAGAAACATGATTCTTATGAACGATCTGAATGCCATGAACCAGCGCCTTGGACACATCGGCTCGCAATTAAGCGGCCAGCAGGCCACGAGACTGCAAGAAGCACAGCAACTCTTACAGCAGCTTCAGACAGAGCTGGCTCAGTAGCATTTGCCTTATTTGAGCCGTGCGAAGCCTGTGGCTTGTTGTGATACCAAGTTTTTGGCTTCGCACGGCTCATGAAGACTATTCGCTGTAGCCTGCCACGCCTGTCGGCAGTGCTGCTTTAAGCTTGTTCGACTCCATCTCCATTGGATAGATCGCGCAGTCGATCGGCAAGGGCGACAAGTTCCGATATCGCCTGTACCGATTCGCTCATGCCTTGAGCCGTGTCGCCGGCTATGCGGTTGACCTCCACAATGGCTTGACCGATTTGTTCACTGGTAGAGGATTGCTCCTCTGCCGCCGTGGCGATGGAGCGTACTTGGTCCGTCGTGGTGTTGACGAGCTTGACGATCTCCTGCAGAGCCGTGCCCGAATTGTTGGCCAGTACCACTGCGGATTCCACTGCTGTGACGGCGCGGTCCATCTCCTTGATATTGCTTTCGGTGCCCCTCTGGATTGCGGAAATGGCCTCGCCGACTTCCTTGGTGGCGGTCATGGTCTTTTCGGCAAGCTTGCGCACCTCGTCCGCCACTACGGCAAATCCGCGTCCAGCGTCGCCAGCACGCGCAGCCTCGATAGCTGCGTTGAGAGCCAAGAGGTTGGTCTGGTCGGCGATATCGTTGATGACGCTCATGATGCGTCCAATAGATTCCGCTTGGCCGCCTAATTCTCCGAGTGTGGCCTTCATCCCCATGGAGCGATCCCGAACCTGGGAAATAGCCTCGACCGCCTTGGAAACGACTTCTGCGCCCTCCAAGGCCTTCGTGCGCGTTGCATCAGCCTGCTTGGAGGCTTCGGACGCATTACGCGCCACCTCAAGTACCGTGGCGTTCATCTGCTCCATGGCCGTGGCTGTTTCAGTCGCCCTGTCGCGCTGTTTCGAGGCACCTTCGTTCACGTCCTCAAGGCGGGTCATGATTTGATCCGAAGCTGCGGCAATCTGAGACGCCGCATCACGCGTCTCGTTGTTGACCTTTTTGATAAGGCCTAGATTATTATGTATTTCTCGTTCCTTGAGCACGAGTTCCGTCACGTTGCGAGCCACCTCTACATAACCGACCCGATTGCCGTCACAGTCGCGCAGGATGTCGCCGGCAGGTTGAATAAACATGACCTTGCCGTCGCGGCTGAGATCAATGATATCGCTCTTGAAAGCTCCCTGGAGTTTCTTGGCCATGGCAATAGGGCACTTGTCCGTCTTGCAGACGGAAGTCTTGAAAAACTCGTGGCAGCAGTTGCCCTTGAGTTCTTTTTCTGCCTTGCCCAGAAATGTCTGCGTGGCCGTATTGGCTTGCAGTATCCGGAAGTTATCGTCCACCGAGAAGATGGGATCGGGCACGGCATTGACCATATTCACATAACCTTGGACATCACACAGAATGGTGTCGATTTTGCCCATGAGCCGATTAAACCAGGTCGCCAACTCGCCTATCTCGTCACGCTGGGAATCGTCCAGGCGATCCTTGAGATTTGCACGGTCTTCGGCGATGTCTTTGATCTTGGAAATCATGCCCCTCGTGGGTGTAACTACAAAGCGCGAGACAAACAGCCCACCGATGAGCGTCGGCACTATAAGCAGCGCGGCCATGACGCCCACGAAAATCAACTGTATATTGCGAATGATTCCGACTTGGCGGGCCGTGTCCATGGCGTAGATCACGACCCCGGTCTGCTTGCCCTGGTAATCCTTGATGGGGAAACCCGCGAGCATTGTGCTGCCATGCTCTATCGTGGACAGACCCTGTCTGGCGCGATCTAGCAAATCCATATTCACCAGCTTCTCAACTTCGCCAGTGGAGGAGCCGGACAAAAGCACATACTTGGAGCCTACACGAGGATTCTTGCTTTCATCACTTAGTCCAGTGGCGATTTCGAGGCCCTCGGCGTTCATGTATACCACAAGACTCTGGCCCTTGCCCTTGGAGGCGCGCTCCATAATCGGGTTAAAGGGAAAGAGTATCTCCACGGAACCAAGCTGTCGGCCCTGGGCATTGAACACAGGAAGGACCCCGCGCACTTCGAAACCGCCTCTGCCCAGCTCAATACCTTTAAGGTTTTGACCTGAGCGGTTCACATCGAGAACGGTCTGACGGAAACCGGAGATATCGTCGGAGATGTCCAGCCATTGCCCCTTCCGTTGCACGTTCTGCTTCCACCAGGCGCGCAGTAGGCTGCGACCGTTTGGCAGATGGAAGTGCAGCTTGAGGTCACTACCCATGGCCGCCTTGTAGCCTGCAAGGGTAGGCGCGAGTACACGTCGCAGCATCTCGCGGGCCTGCTGCGACTGCGGACTTTTTTCGTCGTTTATATTGCCCGAGAAGGCCACTTCATAGGCCTCTGCCACTTCGGGAAGTTTGCTGAAGAGCGAAGCGAGCCCCAGGGCCTCCAAAGAAGCCTGCTCGATACCCTGCTCTACTTCGTGAGCTTTGTTATCGACCATTATGGCCAAAGTGCTGTCTTTGAGCTCCACCAAACTGCTGTTAGTAACGAAGTAGCTTATTGTGCCAAGGACAATGACTGCCACAATAAGTGGAATTGAGATTTTATAGCGCAGGCTCACGCGCGATCCTCCTGTGACTTGAAGTCGCAGATGCTTAGGTTAGTTGAATATTGCCTGTCTTATAAAGAAAAGGTAGTCGATCATGCACGGCAGCCTCGCTCAAGAACAAGAAAGCCGCTTTCTTCAATAATTAGTAACCACCTAGCAAGGTGCATACCAACAAGGTGTACTGGCACGGGGGATAGGTAACGTTATAATAGATCGGCGAGCAGCGGATAAACTTGAGGGAATAACGAGAGAAAAGGTGAATTTGGCATCATCCAAATGCTAAATGAGTTGGCAGACTAATCCAACAGTTGATCTTTAGAATTTCGGAAGAAAATTGTGTTATGCTATGTATAGTTTTGTCATGCCTATACCAAGCTGGCACATATGGATAATTCCATGTACAAAATGTATAAAAACCCAGCAAATATAGCCAGGCATGCAAGGACCGTGCATTTATGGTTTGCAGCGCCTGCTTGCCGTATCCTTTTCCCGGCCACGGAAACGGCAAAGCCTCTTAGGGCGAACTTGATGAGGTCCAAGCTGCGTTGCTAGCAGCAATTATAGGACCTTGTTCCTTTGCCCATCTATAAAGCACTCGCCAAAGAGCCGCTTTCTAAGATGTTTGTGCTGGCTTCCAAAGCCTCTTCAGCAAAGATTTTGAGGTCTCATTCACTTCGGATCGATCCGGAGCATCTGGGTGCCTCTTTTAGAGCAGATTGCTTTTAAGACGCCCGCTCCGGCGTTGACGGTGCAAGTGAATTGCGCCTACGCCTACGCGGCGGCAAGCCATGCCGACGCATGGCTTGCAGAGCATTTTCAAAAGCAAAATGCTCTAAAAGGGATTTTACTCGGTATATCTCTTAGAGGCTGCCATCCAAGCCTTGAGAGAGAGGCCAATGAGGGACTAAACTGAAGGAAAAGAGAAAGGGACTTACCGGCAGATGTGTAAGTCCCTTTAATTTCTGGAGCCAGCGCGGAGATTTGAACTCCGGACCTGCTGATTACGAATTCAAAGGCTCTCCGCGAAAAAATTCAATCTAATATTTTGAAATATTATAATTTTTTCAGATAAAAAATCAATAAAAAATTCAGGTCTGGAACTCACCTCTTGCTCACCTGGGAGACCTTGATTTACAAAGGGTTCCAGGACAGTTTTGTCGAAAATTTTGCTCACTTTTTGCTCACCCGGAGACACCATGTCACAAGTCACCCTGCGCAAGTTGGAAGACTACCCAATCACCCTCTTTCGTCGTGGCGACGGGAAAAGTGATAAAATCTACTACTATTTCACGGATCATAAAGGCAAGGCTCACAAGGGTTCATGCAAAACTTCGGATGAAAAGCAAGCAGCACGATTTGTAACCAAAGTATATAATGATATTATTTCAGGAAAGAGGATTGCAAAGCCGCTTGATTTTACAACATGCGTCAAGAAATTTTTGGACTTCAAGAAAGATAGGGTCAAAGCAAAGACATATGCAATGTATAAACATCATTCAACATACCTGATTGAGAGGTATAAAACCAAGGATGTCAATGACTTTATTCAAAAAGACGTGAACGATTACATAAAATGGAGGCGTGGTTACTACAAGACGCACAAGACAAAGCAGGTTCAGCAATATAAACGTAATGGCAAGGTCATCACTGGTAGAAAATTTACAGAAGTTTCAAATTGTTTATTGAACAGAGAAGCACAATTACTTGTCGCAATCTTGCGTTATGCACAAGTCCATGAGCACCAATTGGTTGATAAACCATGCCCAAAAGTTGCTTACCTTGAAGAAAACATTCGATCCGAACCAATGTCGGATAGTGAAAGAGATCAGATACTTGCATATTTTGACGAAGAAAATTTATACTATGCTCAAATGATAAGGTTTTTGTTGCTCACTGGATTGAGGTATCCACAAGAATTGAACAACTTGATTTGGTCTGATGTGGACTGGAATAAACAAACCATCCTCATTCGGGCGATGAAATCCAAAAAAAAGACACCACAACATAGAAACGTTCCACTTGTGGACAGGGCAGTAAAAATCCTGGAAGCACTCCATCAAAGGGACAAGATCAAAAAGAGACAAAATGATTATATATTTGTTGATGATAATGGGAATAGGATATTGAACATAAGAAAATCTTTCAAGGCATGCTTGAAAGTATGTAAGATAAAAAATGATTATACATTGTACCACTGTCGTCATAAATTTGCACAAGACATGGCAAAACGACCTGATATTCCTCTCCCCTTCATCGCTCGGGCAATGGGTCACGTGGACACCAAGATGATTGAATTGCGATATGGGCATTTTCGTGACCATGACGCGGTCAAGGCTTTCAATGCCTCCGAGAAAAAGAGAGAAGAAATCATCCTGCAACGAAAAATGGAAGCCAACGTGGAAGAGATTGACCGAGAAATCAATGAGTTGAGAATAAAACTCAACGTTTTGGAGTTGCTGAAAGAGACGAAGTAGTCATTTTTCTTTTTTGAGAGCCCAAAAGAGAGCGGACCAGGGAATGTATCTTGGTCCGTTCTTTGTTTTTTGATGATGCAATTTCATCAAAAATGAATATTGTTGACAAATGAATGAATTTATGATCTATACTTTCAAAGTATAAAAACAATCTTGGAGGATTATATGATTGAATATGATATGGAAGATGAAGAGATTGAAGTTACTCTGAAATTTACTATCCCAAAGTCAGAGTATTGGCTTTATGCCGCCACGATTCGACACAATGTTCATTCAGATGGGGAAAATAACGACATCGAGTACAAGGATACTGGACGTGGGACGGATGTTCACACCGATGAGAACATGATTGAAATCATAAAGCAGGAAGTCTACGAATACGGGTCGGAGTACGGACCGGATGAATATGAGGTTCCTGACTTCGCGGAATAAGCAGTGTAATCAACCAATCACAGAGGGGTATGACCAGCAATGGTTGTACCCCTTTCTCATTTCCAATGATGCACAAAAGAGAAATGAGGAAGGTTTACATCGTAGTATGATTTATATAAATATATGTATGATTGAAATATTTATGCACATGGAGGTCCATCAATGCAAGTAAAAGAAAGATTCAGCGTAATGAAAAATGTTATGCTCACCACAAGTCAGGCAAAAGAAATTGACTCAGTCTTGAAGAAGTACAATCTTCCTTTTTCTGAATTTGTAAGAGATTACGTAGCAAAAACGATCAAAGAACATCAATAGGGACAATAAAAAATGGCGCTCCCCCTACCAAAAAGGAACGCCATCAAAAAGGAGACTTCGCTGTTCTCAAATCTATTTATAAGGTAACAGCGAGTCTCCTTTATGTAAACGAAACAAAAAGGAGATTTCAAATGAAGAGATGGAACAGCAGACTCACGCCAGATCAGAAAATGGACTTATTGAAGTTGAGAATGAAGTTATACGGCGATTTATACGCAATGTTCAGCATGACCAAAGAACAGACAAACGAACGGGTAGAAAGAGAGATGAAAGTTATTCGTGAAGAGTTGGATAAAGAAAAGGCACTACTTTTCGAGTAGTGCCTTTTGAGAGGATAACTGATGTAGCACCAAAGATGTTGTAATGTGATACTACATCAGACATCCTCCAAGGTAAAGTAAAAATTATGGAGGATTTTTGAAAATGAATTATGTTATTGAAAATAAAGTGAGGGTTTACAACAGTCTGTCGAGAGCAGCGAATCCGAACAAGATGCAAAAACAAAAAATAGAAAGTCTTTATCAGGAATTACAGGGGTATGGGCTTGAATACAGGAATGGACAGTTTATAGATCAGGAATTGCAAGCGTCTTTGAACAGCCTGGACGGTGAAGGAGAGCAGGAGCCCAGCCAGGAGCCCAAGAGAGAAACCAAGCAAGAGAGCCCGAGACAGGAGCCCAGGCAAGCCAAGGCGGTTCAAGTTGAGCCTGAACCCAAGCCAGATGGAGAGCCCGAGGAGAACCAAGAAGAAAATCAGGAAGATCAGGAAGAGCCAGATACCATACCTATGGACTTCAAATCACAGTGCTATAAGCATTACCGCCAAATGCCGATTGAAATGTACGTGGTTTTGATGAGGGCTGAGCTTGGTTCAGCGGAAAGACCGCTATTTGAGTATTTCTACAACTTTCAGATGGGATATAATTCTTTTCGGCAGTTCTACCCAAGAAAGAATAAAGAAATTTCAGAATACACAGGTATCACAAACAGGAATATCAAAAGAACATTGAAAAATTTATGCGAAAAGAACATGCTCATTGAATATAATGATGAATATGCGATCAATATACATTGGGACACATGGAAAGTGAACCAACATGCAATTGAGCTTGGAGTGAAAGAGAGACTTACAAGACTCCGAATTGCCGAGGAAAAGAAAAAGAAGCAGTAGAATGTTTCACGCTAATACACCCTCACGATGAGTACGTTATATCCCTTTTGTTACGCCAACATTTTTATGAAACCCCTCACCGTGAGGGGTTTTTCATTTTTTGATGTTCAACGAATGGCAGATAATTTTCCTTTATCCATCAATGCTTTTCATTCTGGACATGGTTTATGTTGAAATTGTGCTTCATGACCCCCTCACGGTGAGGGGTTTTATACTCACCATGAGTACATTTGCCCTCATCATGAGGGGGATGCCCTCATGATGAGGGGGGATGCCCTCACCGTGAGGGGTCAGCCGCCGAATTTTCGTTGGTACTGCTGGGATAACTCGACCTGATAGATAGTTATAGATAGTTCTTATAGATAAGAAAAATTAAAAATAGCGCTTTTCGCTTCGCTCAGGTTTCAGGAGAGATTGAATTACTATCATTCAATCATCTTTGATTTCAAAAAAGGTCTTATATCCACCTGGAATCACAGATGCATTGATGTCGCGTGATAATTTTTTGAAATCACTCCTGAAAGTTCCATTGGTTACCTTGTCTCTTGATCACCATCCCTTTGATACTCGCGCATGGCGCGAACCTCATAACTTGGGGCTCTCAGATGGCTCACAATGTCGTTTGAGACACTGACCCTGCCCAACTCCCGTTGATTCCCCATAGGGGGTAAAAACGGCGTTAGGTGACTCGTGGACGTGATCCGTTTGATATTCCCCTGGACATGTTCACGCGCTATGCGCGTAGATCATTTCAAGGGACTGTAATTTCTTCATGTTGAACCTTTACCCACTGTTATTCATATGTCAGACTATCTCTTACCTACCAGGGGAAAATATATTGTAAACATTGATGAAAATTACCATTGATTGAAAGTTGATGATTCTTGTTTACATACTATACCATTGATTATGTTGTTATATTTCCAAGATTGGTATTGAGAAATCCAGATGCAATAATGACCAATATTGAATTTACATTCATTTACATTCTTTCACAGTCATTTGATAAATATGCGTAGTAATGACGATTGGAGGAATATGATGAAAAAGTTATCTGTTTTTGATATTGAGGTTGAGTTGATGCTGAAAGATCAAAACAAGTCCACACCTGAAAGACACAAGTGGTCACTCATCGCCATTGACCGCGAAGATATCAATGAGAAACTTGAAAAGGTTCTCTCTCTTGAAGCCAAAGTTGAAACGTATCACATTATCAGCATTTACCACAGGGGATTTGTTGATATGATATCAACAAGAGTTCAAATGACAATTGGTGAACAATGGATGAGAGAGAAGATTGCTGAAACAGCTCTTCAACGAAAAGAAGATTTTGGAAATAATAAGACTTCACTTGATTGGATATAACAATGACGAAAAGAACAGTTTTCAAAGAGAAAGCAGAAACCTACCTT
Organism: Desulfocurvibacter africanus subsp. africanus DSM 2603; assembly: GCF_000422545.1. Taxonomy (NCBI): domain Bacteria; kingdom Pseudomonadati; phylum Thermodesulfobacteriota; class Desulfovibrionia; order Desulfovibrionales; family Desulfovibrionaceae; genus Desulfocurvibacter; species Desulfocurvibacter africanus. Next base: position 11,735 of record NZ_KE383874.1, on the reverse strand, counting down.
ACTCCTGAAATCAAAACACGTTTGATGGTCATGGCAAGTGACCGTGGAATGACAATCAGCCAATTGTTGCGTCGGATGATTATTGACTATTGTTCGCGGTATGAGACTGAAAAAATTAAAATGCTTCGAGGCTGAACTTATACTCAAAAGATATAAAACTCTTCAATGGTCTCATATTCACAGAACAAAGTCACCGGAGCAAAGAATGTTGGAACCAAATTTTTTGGTATAAAGACCTTATGCTGACTGACATCAAAACATGGCTTTGGATTACTTACATGCACACTATAACACATAATCAGCACCAAAAGACCTGCGGCACATTCAAGAGCGTTTTTCAGACATGCAGCCTCAAAGTTATTGCTACGATGATGCTTTATCTGGTTGTAGCCATACTTCCACCAGAAAGGACTTTGAATTTTATCTTCAACCTGTTTCCATTCTTTCCAAGGAGTGAACACCATACCATTTGAGGGCATGTGAATTTCAAGATCAAAAAAATGTGATAAATGTCCCTTGATTGGGGCATGCCATGTTTTGATATTATCATAATCTTTTCTTTCAACCTGAGGTTCCAAGCAACAGCATAAATCTTTCATCAATGTGTCGATATATGAGCCACAATCTATGATGAGCCTTGATAACTCAATTGAGTAGGTTTGTAGATTTCTCTCATCAAATGCTATGTAGCGTGAGCACTTCTTGAAATCCTCCTCTATCGCCTTGAAGAATTCCCAGTGGATGTAGTGGGACTCCATTGCTTATATCTCCCTGAGCAATACATTTTCCACATCCCTACTCGTAATTCCGAGATAAGTCATTGTGATACGGGGGCTCGAATGGTTATAGCGTCTGCAAATGATTTCCGATGAAGTACCAAACTGCGAGTGCTGAACCCATCCCCACGTTTTGCGCAAGGTGTGTGTCCCAAAATTCCCTTTGAGCCCAACAGCCTTACACCAGGACTTGACCATCCGGTTACACGCCTCGACGCTCAAAGGTTGATTCTTTCCCTTCCTGGACTGGAACAAGAAATCTCCCGGAAGGGGATTGCAGGCTTCCTTGTACTCTTTGAAAACCTTGAAAACCGTCTTGTTGACCATAAGGACATTGGGCTTTCCGGTCTTCTCTTCCACCAGGGACACGCACTCGCCAACTTTCTTGCCGTCCAGGTCATCCACTTTGAGTCGGAGCAAGTCACCGATCCGGAGCCCGTTGTTGATTCCCACGACGAACAGCAACTTATCCCGAGGACTCAACATCTTCTTGATTGTCTCGATTGCGTCAAGGCTGGTGATTGGTTCCACTATCATTTCTTTATTCTCCTGGTCTCCCGTACGGGATGAATGTCAAGTTTGCTGACTCTATTTATACATACTTGATATTCAAAAATCAAGTCAATTCAACATGCTGGCTAAGCATTTGAAATCATGACGTAAAATTATGAATGTCAATTTCTCTGTATAAATTGACATTCAGGAAAAGATAAGGGCGAGCCTCCCAACAGGAGAGCCCGCCCTTACCCATACATGACCATAGTGACTTATTTATACCTTCTTGGTCTCCACGCGAGCCAGCAAGCGCCGTATATGGGCGCTCATGCTGATCTTTTCGCGGCTCGACTGCTCTTTGAGGACTTCAATGTGCCATTTGGGTAGGTAGACCGTAACTCGCTCCTGCTGTCTACGCATTTTCAATCCCCAACTTTTCCAGCAGCATGGACTTTTCACCTTTTTCAAGCCCACGGGAGCCATGCATATCTCTGTATTGATGGAGCGCCTTGGCTTTTACTGATTGGTAGTTATCAATCACAACTCTACTGATAACCCCATAACCGAGTGCGTCAACGCTGTTTATAACACGAGCATCAATAATTTTGAAAAGCCTATTGCCATAGTATTCAGCAACAACGTTCATCGCGTCCTCTGCGCTGATTGCAACTATGTTCGCAGTCATCATCTCAAATTTGTCAGGATTTGCAAACTGACCTGGATATAGTGAACGAAGTTGAAATTCTACAAGATATATGTGTAAATTTTGCATAGTTCTACTTCCTCTCAGCCAACATATTTTGAATCATTTCGATAATTTTCTTATACTCAGATTTCTCTACTTTGCACCGTGACTTTTTCAAAAGTGAATTGAAGTTATCATTATGCTTATTGAGTTGTTCAGTAGTTTCAGTCTTATAAATGTATTTCAGAAATTTCATTTGTTGTTCAACTCCCTTGTCTTCTGTATCCAAATTTTCATCATTTTCTCAAAACTATCATCTCTTCGAATGCTTTCATGAACGCAACTGACCATTTCAGTTGTGGAAGGGTCAGCAACCAAATCAAATGTAATCAATTGATAGTTGTCTCTGACAATTCCATCAGCACCAACAGTTCCAATGCCACGAGAAGAGATGCCAATTTGTCCTTCTCTTACCAGAGTTTTTGCAATCTCACCCATTGGCGTATCCAGCACTTTTGCTTTTCCAAATAATTCATTCTTGACCCAAAATAGTTCATCAATTCGGATTGCGACCCTTGAAAGGTCAATTTGGGGTTCTTCCGGATGATTCAGCTGTCCAAATAACTGTTTATTTTCAATTTTCGGAAGTAGTTTACTCACTTCACGTTCAAGTAGCGCAATTGGGTAAACTCTGCTGTTCTCATTCTTGACCATCGCTTTTGCGAAAACTCCCTCAATAAAGAGGTTATCCCCTTTGACGGTCACTCCGTAGTCAGTGCTATATTCCAAAAGTAACGCCATTATTACTTTTCTCCTTTTATATTTCTGATTGCTTGCTCTGCCGCCATCAATGAGATTTTTTTGAATGTCCGTGTAATATATTCACGTGTTTTATTTTTTGCATCTTCATCAACTGCTATATTTGTAAGAACATTTCTCAGATACTTGAACTCAACATCATTCAATATATGAGTATAAATTTTTTCAGCGATAACATCTTGTAACATTTACGTCCTCCATTCCAGTCTGTACTATTTATAAAAGTGTGCTCAAACGACACACATTTTTATAATTTTGTTGATTACTATTGAATAAATACAGGAGTGAAATTCAGATTTGATGGAGAAAAAAAATGCTACCAACAGAATATGGAAACGGAAAATGGTCAGAATGGGATGATGAGCTGTATGAACAGCAGAAAGACTATTATGAGCAGCGTTTTACATCAAGAGGATGGAAACCAACAGCATCAAGCAAAGTCAACAAATGCTGCATATGTAATGCGCCTGGAAGTGATGATGTAAAATCAAAGAACCAATTACATTCCCTATGTGATAAATGCTCACCTTTGAAACATCATCTTGAAACCTCATTATCCAAGGGTATTTCACTTATGGGCTCAAAGGAAAATCGTATCCTCGCCGTCTTGGGAAACGTTGCGAGAGAACTTGCTGTTCATCATCCAAATGATATTGCAGACATCCTCAATTCAAGGAACATCCCCGCTCCGCTTGGTGGAAAATGGATGGTCTACAAGGTAAAGTTTCTCCTGGATTTCCATGGGCTTCTTGACCCAAATGACCTTGTTGCAAAGAAGACACACCGAAGACTTATCATGCTGGAAATAGAGCCACTGCTACCAATGGAGCCAGACAAAATAGCAAGTGTGTTGAATGAAAAAGGCTTCTATGCTGAGAACGGCAAGCCTATCACTGTTCAATATGTGGAAAAGTTGCTTGCTGAAATCCTCTCATGCGGAGATGGAAAAGCAGGATAGTCAATGATAGCGGGCTGCTGATAGTAAATATTTGAAAATATAAAGGAGATTTTTATGATAAAAAAGACAGATAAAGAAGTAATCGAATTTACACTTACCCAAGGTGCTGATATTCTACACGGAATAAAGCAATTTCCAAATGGAACCATCACCGTTTTGATAAGTGATAAACTTCAAGAAGTCATAACCAACTATGCTGAATTCTATGGGGTTTCTCCTGAACATGTTGCGGGGGGAATGCTTGCCGTTGGGCTTATAAAAGAGTTGGAGCAAGGGTTGGTAGATTATCAGGAATTGAAGCTCGCCGAGGATTTTATGAAACTCATGGATGAAGAAGGCGGACGCCTGCACCAGTTCATGAGGTTTGGCGACGTGATGGATGATGAACAGCAGGAAGAGAGCCAGAAGCAGTGCCAGGAGCAGGAATAGGTTTCAAAGGGGCTCCTGGCTATTTCAGGAGCCCTATTCTCCAAAGGATATGAGTGCCCTGAGTGTTAACTTTCAGTATCTACTTGTCTGAAACAAATTTTGTTCCATCCAGAAGCCGACAAAGCACTGGAATTATATCTTTCCTGTTTCTGATGCCATATCGATGCAGATGTTTTGAAAAATCATTAAGTTCCTCGTTGTCGCCCTCCAATGAGGGAAGAACACAGAACTTCCACCAGTCAACAGCAAATTTTATGCTGTGTTCATCTGTTCTCCACAAGTTAAATTTGAAGTAATCGTCCAATTCTTCAAAGCTGATAAGCTTCTTTTGCGCACGCTCATACAAACTGGGCTGCTCCACCTTTAATGCGCAGAGGCAAGTCATTATGGTGGAAATCCTAAGTGTGTTATGATTAGTTTTCAACAGTAGCAACGCGACATGGGAAGAAATTTTCTCCACTGTCCTAAGTGTAAACCCTTTCTGCAACGAAATTGCTTCAAGAGTCTCTATAATTTGATTTTTATATTCACCATCCTGGGAATCATCTGGCAAGCCCTCATAAACGTTAGTTAAGAAGGTTCTTACGTCACTTTGCCTACGTTCATCCTTTGAGGGAAATCTTTCGACAAGATTGTAGAATTTTTGAAGATATCTCTTTGAATCTATTGAAGATCCATAGCTGTACATCACCGAGTTTTCAAGTTGTCTCATATCTGCGACAAGCAGGAAATGAATGCCTTTGATAGAATAAAAATGCTTTATCCTTTCCAGGAGACTTAATGCAAAAGGCGGTTTACATCTATCCAGCTCATCAATGATGAAAACAAGAGGCTTCTCAGAAGCCTTTGACTCTCTTAGCATCATTGCTAAACTTGTAAGAGAGTTTTTAAACTCGCTCACCAACTCTTTGTTTTTTCCATACTGGGCTATAAACGAGCGTAACTCAGTTTCTGCAAGGTTTGCAAAGGAATCTGACATAGCTTTTGATACATCTTCAAAATTCTTGTCGGTAATTATATTACATGTAGCAGCTTTTACAGCAGCTTTACCAAGTATAGGCAAGACCTTCTTGGCAAGAGATGTTGCGGCATCCAAAAACCTTTCCTTTCGACTATCCAGCTCCGTCTTCAATTTGTCAGCCAACGACATTACTTCACCGGTTATACTGATAAAAGCGTCATCATTGTAGTCATTAGCGAAAGCATCATAGTAGATCACAGGAAAGCTCTCATTCCGGAGATGTCCCGCTAGCATCTTTACGAACGTTGTCTTACCGCTTCCCCAAGGCTCATCCAAAACAACGACCATCGGGTCTTCGACCACTGAAAAAAGGCGAGCTAGATATTCACCATATTCTTTGCGCTTGAAAATATCTTTGGAGGGCTCAAAGCCTTCATCTTCACCCACTTCAATTTCAGGGGGAAATAGCTTCATATTGAATACCTCCAATTAGTCGCTGATGCCGCTTGGTGGACCGATAGTTTCATCCTGGAAAAAGTCCAAGCATGAGCTAAGACGCTTGACGGATTCGTACTCTCGCAGCAAATATATCTAGATGTGCCTGATTTACTTTAAAAGACAAGCAAAACTATTGATTGTTGTCAATCGTAAGTCTCAGTGGACACATACAGAATGACGATTAGCAAGCTACAACTAGAAAAACCCTGGGCTATCCTTGGGTACTCGCGAAAACGCTACGAGGCTTTGCGCCTGTGGAAGAGGGCGGGGGTAAGCCGGGAGAAGTTTGAAGACTTTCTTCGTCTGATGCCGCATGAAGCTCTCAAACTCATAAAGGACAATGCGGACGCGGAAAAACTTACGGCAGCTATTTTTGGTATAATTTAACGCAAGCTGAGGGTGGCATCGTGAATGGGCACCAAAAGAAGCTGATGGAACTTTGTTATTCCTGTTCTGAAACGCTAATGGAAATCGAGAAACTACAAAGGGAAGCTGGTTTCAATCCGCCGGTTTCTCAAATGATTCTCTCCAAGAAGGATAGAATACGTTTGCCTACTGGTTATATACGTACCACTGACTACTTCAATGCAGCTTATAGCATATACCCTCTTGTAAAGGACAAACTGCTGAAACAGAATATAACTTATGCTTTTCAATATGGTGACTTTTTAAACTTCATTGCCAATAGATTTGATATCGGTCTTTCAGTTCAAAGCATTTTTTACAAGTACCAAATCATCAACCTATATACTATCATTGAGGCACTGATAAGAGGGTGCATGAAGAATTTGAATGATTATTGTGATGGAGATGGGAAATGTCCAATTACCGAATGCAAGTACCGCTCAATAAAGTTCGATGCAAAAGACTTACTTAAAGTTATAAATGAGTTTCGAAGGCTTGAAGTTTTGCATTGGGACAGAGATGACGTCAAGATGATTGATAAATGCAGAAGACTACGTAATAATATTCATATCCACATTACTGATGAAAGTGAGTTGAATTCAGACGAATACACAATGAAGAATTTCAACGATTTTGTTGTAAGAATTCTCCATAATATTCGCGACAACTTTTACCCAAATTTCAAAGAGCATTTTCAAGAAATGATGAAAAACTGTCAAAGAAAAAAGACTGATAAGTAAATCAAAGAATTGTAGCGGAATTGACGACTACAAGACTCTTGAAAAAGACCAGTTTACCGGGTTTTTCTCACCCTCATATATTTCAACATCACTTGGTATCAGGTGACCATTTCTTTCAATATAGAGAGCGGATAACGCCTTGCCTGAACCCTCTTGTAAGCACCTCATCACACAAAAGACTTTGCGGAAACCCTCAGGAAGGCAGTTGAAAAGGTGCATAGCCTCATTCCAGTTGGAGAATTTCGCCGGGGGCAACGCCTTACCCCTTACCCACTGATGACATTTGCACTCAATCGCTATCTGATGCTCATGTGAACCCGCATCAAACCTGTGGATTTGGGGAGTTCGACCAGGGACATTGATCAGAATGGGAAACGGGCTTTGAAGATCAATACCAAGGTTGTTCTCGAAGTAGTCCTTTGCTGCCTTCTCCAACGCAATCCATTCACTCATAAGCATCTTCCCGAGGTTCAGGGATGGGTCAGGACTTCTCACGTTACCAAAATTTTACAGTTCAGTGATCCAAAAACAAAAGGGCTGGGACAATCTCCCAACCCTCTATTCCAGCGAGGCTTTTTGCCCCACTTTGCTCACTTTTTGCTCACCCATGAAAAAAGGGACTTACCGGCAGATGTGTAAGTCCCTGTTTTTTTTGGAGCCAGCGCGGAGATTTGAACTCCGGACCTGCTGATTACGAATCAGCTGCTCTACCAACTGAGCTACGCTGGCGAACTCGCGAAGGGCCTTTTATATCAGGCGGTGACGGGTGGTCAAGGGTAAAACCTGACTGCCTGAAAATAACTGAATTTAGCGTGACTTGTCCGCATCCTTGCGGACAAAATGCGGACAAAAAACAGCCCCTGATAAGAGCGACTAGCAAAGCCTCATCACGCTCAGATACGTAAGAGGTTTTGTTAATTGCTCTAAGTGCCTGGCGTGCAAAAGCCTCGCCCCCTCAATCTTGATTCTACATCAGAGATGCTTAGTGTCACTAATTGCATCACCCTAAGCTACCGCGGATTGTTTTGCCGCATTCAAATATAATTGACAAAACCCGTGTAATGCGCTGACTCCGCAAGATCACTTGTTCCTACTCATCAGGATCATCGCAACCCTCTTGGATCATGGGGGCTGACTAATACCGCCTATGATAAGAATAAAGGAGTCGGTCAACATGCAAGCCGCCCCTGGGGCGAGAATTTCCAGGCGCTTGGCCCTACTCGCTGCGATCGCGATGCCAGTCCTCATGGCCTTGCTAACGCTACAAGATTCTCGGCGTATTATTGAGCCGCCTTACCTCCTACCGGCAGCCACCCTCCTGTTCATCATTGTGCCATGCGCGCTCGTGGCCATCCTTTCCGCCAGGATTTACCTGATTCAGAGATTGGCAAGCGCCCTTGCGCTTGGCAGCGGCATGGTCGCCTTCGGCATGGCCAGCCTGCTGACGGGTTTCCATTCGATCTTTGGGCTTGGAGCCGATGACATCGTAAAGATAAACAACGTGAGCACGCTTGCCTTTGCCGCTAGCTGCGCCATGAGCACACACCTAAGCCTGCGGACCGCCGGTCGCAATACTCGGGGAAAAGCAAAACGCTTTTTACTGGTATTGGTCTACGCAAGCATGTTTCTGCTTCCCTTGCTCGTCTACGGGGCAAGTCTAAGCGGCAACCTGCCAACCTTCTTTATCCAGGGAGAGGGGCCAACGGGCATCCGCCGACTTGTACTTTCGACCGCCCTGATCCTTTTTGTCGTCGCGGTGAAAGACCAATACTCCGTGTACAAGCGCAATCGCTCGGCTTTCGGCTACTGGTTCCTGCTTGGACTCGTGCTCATCATGACCGGCATGATTTGCTACAGCCTTATGCATGCTGTGGGCACTCCTCTTAGCTGGCTTGGTAGAATCAGCCAAATCCTCGGATTCGGTTACATACTCGCAGGCGTGGTCGCAGCTTACCGGGAGTCCGGGCAGGGCCATCGGAGCGTCGCGGACGCCATACGATCTTTTTTACAAGCCGATGCCGGGTACAGACTGCTTGTAGAGAATTCCCCTGACGTCATCGTCCGCTTCGATCAAGACCTACGCTGCACCTACGCCAATCCGGCCATCGAATCCGCGTTCGGCCAGCCCGCAAGATCCTACATTGGCCGTTCCCTACCCGAGGCTGGAATTGATGATGCCGGTTTTGCCGGTCTGGAAACCATCCTGCACAAGACCTTGAGCGAAGGCGTGGAGAAGACGGCGGAGTTCGTGCGGCAGACGGAGAGCGGCAGACAGGTCTTTCACTGCCGCTGCATGCCTGAACGTAGCTCCAATGGCCAGATCGACAGCGTGCTTGTGTCGTGTCGCGACATTACCGTGCTGCGTGAGCAGGAGGCCAGATACCAATCCGTTTTCGAGCAGGCGGCCGTGGGACTGGCTAGGGCAAAACTGGACAATCGCCTGCTTCAGGTGAATCAGAAGCTTTGCGACATCCTGGGCTACTCCAGGGACGAGCTTCTCAATCTACGGTATGAGGATCTCACCCATCCTGATGATCTGGAGAGGGAACTGCCCCTCATACGGCAGCTCCTGGCAGGCAAAACCAACTCGTATTCTCTGGAAAAACGCTATATCCGCAAGGATAATTCCCTTGTCTGGGCTACCCTGGCCGTCTCACTGGATTACAATTCGGCTGGCCAGCCCGTCGGCCTCATCGGCGCGGTCGAGGATATCTCTGATCGCAAGCAGGCCGAGGACGCCTTGGTAGACCGTGAGGAGCGCCTGCGGGCCTTCTTCGAGGCAAGCATGGACGCCGTGCTCCTGACTGCTCCTGACGGGTCCATCCTGGCTGCCAATCGGGCAGCTCAGGACATGTTTGGTCTAACTGAACAGGAAATCATCGCTGCTGGCCGCGAAGGCCTTGTCGACACTTCTGATCCTCGCCTGCCCATTCTCTTGGAGGAGCGCGTCCGCACCGGACGTACGCGTGGCGAACTGCGGTATCGACGAAGTGATGGAAGCCACTTCGAAGCCGAGATGTCCTCTGGGCTTTACCAAGGTGCCCAAGACAGGACCCTGACCAGCATGGTCATCCGCGACATCACCGAACGCAAGCAGGCCGAGAAAGCCCGCCTACGCTCACTCAACCTTCAGAACAAGCTTATAATCGCGACCAAGGATATCCTGGCCGAACAGACTATAGAAGGACTCCTCACGACCGTGGCCAAGGCGGCCCAGATAGTTACGAACGCTCGGGTGGCGGCAAGCGGCTACCAGGTGGCCGATAAGCGCTTCGATTTCGCAGTGCATTCCCCGCATGCAATAGCACGATTCCCAAACTCCGAGCACCTGAGCGGGCATTGTGGCGGCATTTTCAAAAAGCTGTTTGATAGCCGCAACCCAGGCATAATACGCCTAAGCGAAATGGAGCTGCCGGAGACTCCTCGCGAATGGAACCTGGCTAGTGATCATCCGCCCCTGCGCGGTTTGCTCATCGCCGCTCTGACCAATACACAAGGAAAGCCTGAGGGACTCATCAGCGTTTCCACCAAGACAGACGGTACATTTACAGCCGAAGATGAGACTTTGCTGGGACAGCTCGCGGGCGTGGCCTCCCTTGGGCTGCAGCACCTTTCAGCCAGAATTGAAGCTGAACAGGCCAACCGTGCCAAGTCCGAGTTCCTGGCCAACATGAGCCACGAGATCAGAACTCCGATGAACGGGGTCATCGGCCTGACCGAGTTGGCGCTCATTACCGTGGAAGAACCGAAGGCCCGTGAATACCTGCAGATGGTCAAGAGGTCCGGTCTTACCTTGCTCGACATCATCAACGACATCCTCGACCTCTCCAAGATCGAGGCTGGCAAGGTCATGCTGGAGAAAAAGCCCTTCAGCCTGCGTGAGAGTCTTGAGGCGACCCTGAAGCCTTTGGACGTCGTCGCCCAAGGAAAGGGTTTGAAAGTGTCCCTCCAAGTCGCTCCAGATGTCCCTGATGCCCTCATGGGCGACAGGGGGCGGCTCAGGCAAGTGCTCACCAACCTTGTAGGCAACGCGGTCAAGTTCTCGCACAAGGGTTGGGTGCGCGTTTCTGTCGGTTTGGATGGCGGGACGCTTTCATCCGAGCAGGCCACCATCAGCTTTGAGGTCGCGGATGAAGGCATCGGTATACCAGCTGACAAGCTCAGTACCATTTTCGATAGCTTCGCCCAGGTCGACAGTTCGGCGCACGTCAAATACGGGGGGACGGGACTTGGGCTGTCCATCTCCAAGCATCTCGTGGAGCTGATGGGAGGCACGATTCAGGCCCGTAGCGAGATGGGCATCGGTTCGACCTTCTCGTTTACAGCGAACTTTGGCCTGACCAAAGAGCAGATCACAGAGGCTCCGGGCCTGATCACGCCAGCCCTTGCCTTGCCAAGACAAGGCTTGCGAGTCCTCTTGGCCGAGGACAATGCGATAAATATGCACCTAGCCAAGGAACTGCTCAAGAAAAGGGGAAACTCCGTCACAGGGGTCTCGACAGGAAAGGAGGCTTTGGAGGCACTCGCCAAGGAGCCTTTCGACCTCGTGCTCATGGATGTCCAAATGCCCGAGATGGGCGGCGAGGAAGCCACTCGGCGCATCCGTGCGGGCGAGGCTGGTGATCCCAGGGTGCCCATCGTGGCCCTGACGGCCTACGCCCTTGAAGGCGACAGGGAACGCTTTCTGGTTGCAGGCATGGACGACTACCTATCCAAGCCCATCGACATGGAGGAACTGGATCGCGTGCTGGCTCGGATGGATCAGGCACGTGAGAGCGGATAACGTTCACCTGCCCTTAGACTTCGGTCTCTTGGAGAATAGGGTATCAAGGTAGACAAGAATTGGAAAATTTTGGTCTTAGAGCATATTGCTTTTAAAGCAACTTGCAATTCTAGTGAGCGTTGTTAGCTGGTCTGCATGCCAATAGCATCGGAAGAAAAAAGACGGCTGGCCCTGGATGCCCTGAAT